>CAYSLC010000010.1:0-50938 GCA_964431545.1 uncultured Desulfobacteraceae bacterium
TGGTCGATGAAGTCCGTCGCCAGTTCCGGGAGATCCCGGGCATCATGGAAGGCACGGCCAAGCCCGACTACGCCCGCTGCGTGGACATCGTGACCAAGTTCGCCCTGAAAGAGATGCTGGTTCCGGCCCTTCTGCCGGTCATCGCTCCGGTCATCGTCGGCCTCTTCCTGGGCAAAGTGGCCCTGGGCGGACTCCTCATCGGCTCCATCGTCACCGGTATCTTCGTCGCCATCTCCATGACCACCGGCGGCGCGGCCTGGGACAACGCCAAGAAGTACATCGAGGACGGGCATCTGGGCGGCAAGGGCTCCGAGGCCCACAAGGCCGCCGTCACCGGCGACACCGTCGGCGACCCGTACAAAGATACGGCCGGTCCCGCGGTCAACCCCATGATCAAGATCCTGAACGTCGTGGCGCTCCTGCTGGTGCCCTTCCTGATGTAATCCCCTTTTGCCGGCGGCCTTCCGGCCGCCGCCCCTTCAAAAAAGGATTGGTACACTTTGTGTACCAATCCTTTTTTATTGATTGTTCCTTAATGCTATGATATAAAAGAAACTCCTTATATCTTCCGGAGAACACCAGAACCGTCCTGTTTTTCGGCACACACGGAGTGACCATGAGTGGAATCAAAGCCAAGGAACAACAACCCATGGGGGGAGAAGCCCGGCGTTTCCAGGTGGGAGATCTGGCGGTCTATCCGGCCCACGGGGTCGGCCGGATCTGTGCCATCGAAAGCAAGGAGGTCAACGGGGAGAAGCATGATTTTTACATCATGAAGGTGATGGAGAACGATATGGTGATCATGATCCCCATCTCCAACGTCGACTCGGTGGGATTGAGGGACGTGATCACCGAAACCGAGGTCCCCAAAATTTACGACATCATGAAGGACAGAAACGACATCCCCATGGACAACCAGACCTGGAACCGCCGATACCGGGAGTACATGGAGAAGATCAAGACCGGCTCCCTGTTCGAGGTCGCCGAGGTCTTCCGGGACCTTTTCATGCTCAAGCTCAGCAAGGACCTCTCCTTCGGCGAGCGGAAACTCTACGACACGGCCCAAACCCTCCTGGTCAGCGAACTCTCCACCGCCCGGAACACCGACGATCAGACCATCATCTCGGAGATCGAATCCCTGTTCGCACCGGTGTAACGGACCCCGTTTCCCCCATTCATTCGATACCGAGGGATCGTCCATGGGCGACGATACCGACGCCTTCTCCTTCCGAGTCGACAGCGAAAACGCCGGAACCCGCCTCGATGCCCTGGTGGCCCTTTGGATCCCCGCATGTTCCCGGAGTTTTGCCGCGGAACTGATCCGCCGTGGGGAGATCCGGGTTCTCGGCGCCGTCAAAAAACCCGGCTACCGGCTGAAGGCGGGGGAGACCATCTCCGGCCGCATCCCTCCGCCGGAACCGGCCCGGTGCCGACCCGAGCCGGTGGAGATGGAGATCCTCCACGAGGACGACCAGATCCTCGTCATCAACAAACCCGCAAACCTGGTGATCCATCCCGCCCCCGGCCATCCGTCGGGGACCCTGGTCAACGGCATTCTCCACCGCTGCCCCGATATGGAACCCATCGGTGGGGAACGCCGCCCCGGCATCGTCCATCGGCTGGACAAGGACACCACGGGAACGCTGGTGGTGGCCAAGACGCCGGCGGCTCTGGCGGCGCTCTCGGACCAGTTCAAGGGAAGGGAGGTTCGGAAACGGTACCTCGCCCTGGTCCAGGGGTCGCCCCGGGACGACGGCGGCACGGTCACGCTTCCCATCGGCAGGCATCCCGTGGACCGCAAGCGGATGTCCACCGTTAGTCCCAGGGGACGCGACGCGGTCACCGAATGGCGGGTGGTGGAGCGGTTCCGCTCCGCCAGCCTGCTCGAAGTGGGGATCCATACGGGACGGACCCACCAGATCCGGGTCCACTGCGCCGCCATGGGCCATCCGGTGGTGGGCGATCCCCTCTACGGACGGAAAAAGCCCGAAGACCATTTCCCGTCGGCCATCGCCGCCGAAATTCGGCGCCTGGACCGACAGATGCTCCACGCCCAATCCCTCGCCTTCCGCCACCCGTCCACCGGAACCCTGGTTCGGTTCGAATCCCCGGTTCCGGCCGACATGGCGGCGCTCATCGGCCGTTTCCGGAATGAAAAAAGCCGCGACCCCCTGCCATAGGGGATCGCGGCTTTGAAATGCGGGAGCGTCTTTCCGCGTTAGGTTCCGATCCGCTTCCGTCTCCGCTTCAACTTTCGCATGCCGTGGCGCCGACCATCCGCTTCAACTGTGATTCCGATTACCGCCGTCTATATCCGTTCGGGCTTCCGCTGTCGATTCCGGATCCGCTCAACTGATGGAGGTCCGCTTCCGTTTCCGCTGTCGCCGTCACGTCAGATTCAGGTTCCACGTTAGATCCGCTCATCCTTCGCTGGTCAGCATGTCAGGTCAAGATTCCTCTTCCGTTCGAACTGTCGCCCCGCTTCCGGTTCCGCCGTTCGCTCGCTCCCACAAACCGGTTGACAATCTTCGATACCCCCCGGGTCGATATCAGGCGACATCCTTTTCGACGTCGGGGTTGTAACAGAGCCTGCAGCAGGAGAGACACCGCTCGGCCTCCGCCAGTGCCGTATCCTCTTCGAGCACCTGATCGACCTCCTTGAAATTATCTATGCGCTCCGCCACCGTAAGCTCCGGCATCTCCGCCCGTTTTCTGTGGGTGACGCCGGGGACCGATTCGAAGAGGGACTCCTCGATGTGCCGTTTGAACAGGGCCCCCTCGGGCGGCCGGACCTCCTCTCCGGTGAGATACTGGTGGATGGACCGGGCGGCCCGGCGTCCCCCCCCGATGGCCTCCACCACCAGGGAGGGCCCGGTGGCCGAATCCCCACCCGTAAACAGATAGGGAATATTGGTCTGCAGCGTGTACGGGTCGGTCTCGAAGGTGTTCCACCGGGTGATCTTGATCCCGTCCAACGCCTTGGACCCCTCCACGAAGGACATATCCGGGCGCTGGCCGATGGCGGTGATGAGGATCTCCACCTCCAGAAGCGTCTCCGATCCCTCGATGGGCACCGGGCGGCGCCTGCCGGATGCGTCGGGCTCTCCCAGCTCCATCTGGAGGTATTCCAGATGGGTGACGTTCCCCTCGCTGTCGGCCATCACCCGTTTGGGCGCGGCCAGAAAGACGAACTTGACGCCTTCGTGTTCGGCCGCTTCGATCTCCACCTCGTTGGCCGGCATCTCCTTCCGGGTCCGGCGGTAGACGATGGAGACCTCCTCGGCCCCGTATCTCAGGAGATTGCGGACACAGTCGATGGCGCTGTTGCCGCCGCCCACCACCGCCGCCTTCTTTCCGGCGATGGGGAGTTCCTCTCCGCTGGCCAGCCGGGAAAGGAAGTCGATCCCCTTGTAGGCCCCCCTGAGGTCCTCCCCCTCCACGCCGAGGTTGTAGTCGACCCAGGCGCCGTGTCCCACGAAAATGGCCTCGAACCCCTCGTTGCGCAGGTCCTCGATGGTGAAGTCCTTGCCGAGCCTCATGCCGGTCTTGGCCTCTACGCCCAGGTCGAGGATCCCCTGGATCTCCCAGTCGAGCACCTTCTTGGGTAGGCGGTACTCCGGAATTCCGTACCGGATCATGCCGCCCAGATGGTCCATCGCCTCGTAGATGGTGACATTATGGCCGAGGCGGCGGAGGAAAAAGGCGCAGGAGAGGCCGGCGGGCCCGCCGCCCACCACCGCCACCCGCTTTCCGGTCTCCGGGGCGCAGGGGATGGGGAACCGCTTCCCCGAGTTCATCTCGAAATCGGCGGCAAACCGCTTGAGCTGATTGATGGAGACCGGCTCGTCCTCGATTCCCCTGCGGCAGTAGTCCTCGCAGGGGTGGGGGCAGACCCGCCCGCAGGCCAGCAGCAGCGGGTTCCGCTCCCGGATGACGTGGACGGCCTTCTCGTAATCCCCCTCCCGGATCGCCGAGATATAGGAGGGGATGTCGATCTCGGCCGGGCACGTCTGCTGACAGGGCGCCAGCGCGTCGGTCTCCAGGTTGGTGTGGAGAAGCCGCTCCGACATGGACCTCACATGGATGAGGTCCTTGGGGCAGGCGCGCTCGCAGGCGCCGCACCCCACGCAGCGGATCTCGTCGATGACCGGGTACCCCTCGGGCCCGAGTTTGATGGCGCTGAAGCTGCACACCCGCACGCAGTCGCCATAGCCGAGGCATCCCACCTGGCACACCCGTTTTCCGCCGTACATGGCGGCCACGGCCTCGCAGGTGTTGACCCCGTTGTAGTAGAACTTGTCGTCGGCCCGGATCCCCCCGTCGCAGGGGTTGATGGAGAGCTTCGGCTCGGCGGAGCCGGGGTCCATCCCCATGACCGCGGCCACATTGGCGGCGGCCTCCGGACCGGCCACGGAACAGACACTGGGGGGCGCCTTGCCGTTGACCACGGCCACGGCGGCCGCAGAGCATCCCGCATAGCCGCACCCGCCGCAGTTGGCCCCGGCCAGGTGGCCCTCCACCTCGGCGATCCGCGGGTCTTCCCATACATAGAAAATCTTCGAGGCGAAGCCGAGCACCGCCCCGCAGACAGCTCCGATCGAGAGCATGAACAGGGTTGCTTCCAACATAACTGATACTCCTCGTTGATGTTACCTCATTAGACCATTCCCTTGAACGCGAAGAACGCTAGGGAGATGATGCCGGCGATCACCAGGGCGATGGAGGTGTCCTGGAGGGGGCGGGGGACCCGTCCCAGCAGGACCCTCTCCCGGATGCCGGCGAATAGAATCAGCGCCAGTCCGAACCCCACCGCATAGGCGAAGGAGGAGACCAGCGACTGGACGAACGTGTACTCTTCATTGATGTTGATGAGACAGACGCCCATGACCGCGCAGTTGGTGGTGATCAGGGGCAGAAAGATTCCGAGACCGGCGTAGAGGGCCGGAATCGATTTCTTCAGGAACATCTCCACGAACTGGACCAGGGACGCGATGACCAGAATAAAGGCGATGGTCCGGAGATAGTCGAGGCCCAGGGCCTTGAGGACGAAGGTGTCCACGATCCAAGTGATGATACCGGCCATCACCAGGACGAAGACCACCGCAAAGGCCATCCCCACGGCGGTCTCCATCTTCTTGGAGGTCCCCAAAAAGGGGCAGTTGCCCAGGTACTGGGCGAGCACGATGTTGTTGACCAGAATCGCGCCTACGGCAAGAACGAGATAATCACCCATCTTTTCAGGCTCCTATTTCTTTCCCACGAGGTTCATGATTGCCAGCATCAGTCCGAGGCAGACGAATGCGCCGGGCGCCTCCACCATGAACTGAAAGGGTTCATAGGATGCGCCGAACATGGATGCGCCGAGAAGCGTACCGTTTCCCAGCAGCTCCCGCACCGCCCCCAGGGCGCCCAGGGACAGGGTGAAGCCCAGCCCGATGCCCAGGCCGTCGGCCATGGAGTGAAAGAGGCCGTTTTTGGAAGCAAAGGCCTCGGACCGCCCCAGCACCACGCAGTTGACCACGATCAGCGGGATAAAGATCCCCAGGCTGAGAAAGAGGGGATAGGCGAACGCCTGCATCAGCAGCTCCACCATGGTCACGAAGGTGGCGATGATGATGATAAAGCAGGCGATGCGGACCTTGGGGGGGATGACCTTCCGGAGGGAGGAGACAAGCACATTGGAACAGAAGAGCACGAACGTGGTGGCCAACCCCATGCCGATGCCGTCCTGGACCGTCTTGGTCACCGCCAGCACGGGACAAAGGCCGAGAACGAGACGAAACGGCGGGACCTCTTCCCACAGACCTTTTACGAATTCCTGACCGATAGATTTCGCCATCTTTATCTCCTATTTGGTAAATTCTTTTACCTTTTCCTCGATTTCCGGTTTCAGGCGCGTATAGGCTTCACCCACTCTGGTCGCCGCATTGCTCACGGCACGGGAGGTGATGGTCGCACCGGAGATGGCATTGATCTCACCTCCGTCCTTGGACACTTTGATCGGCGTGGTGGCGTCCTTTCCCACGAACTGCGCCGCAAAGTTCGGATCCTCCTTGGCCCGCGCCCCCATACCCGGCGTCTCCGCATGGGTGGTGACACCGGCCCCCACCAGCTTGTCGGTCTCCAGGTTGATGCCGACCATCACACCGACCTCGCCGCCGTACCCCTTGCCGAAGTCCTCCATGGCGACCGCGGTCGGTTTGTCCGCGTAGGAGGCCACAAAGACCGTCCGCTCGATCTCGCCGTCCTTGAGGGTGAACCGGTCCTGGATGGGATCGTTCGTTGCGCCTTCGAAGATCTCCTTGATGGCGGGCCCCTTGACGAAGGTCAGCTGCTGCATCTCGATTCTGTCCTGGGTGTTGTTTCGAATGGCCGCGAGCAGGCCGCCGGAGAACGCGCTCAGGATCGTAAGGACAACCACCATTTTTATCATCTCACGCATTTCAAACAACCTTTCCTAAGGCTTTTGGCCGGATCTTGTCCAAAAGCGGGTTAATGGTATTGATGATGAGAATGGACAGAAATACCCCGTCGATGTAGGCGCCGATGTTCCGGATCAGCACCGTCATCATCCCGCCCAAAAGGCCGTAGATGATCATGGGAAGGGTGTTGACCGGAGATGAGGCATCCTCGGTGGCGAGGAAGAAGGCGCCGATCAGGGTGTAGCCGGAGAAGAGATGGATGGCGGGGCCGCCGAAACGGGCGGGATCGTTGGCCTTGAACATCAGGGCCGTGAGAAGGATCCCGACCAGAAAGGAGAGGCAGATCTCCCAGCGGATGAACCCGCGCAGGATCAGGTAGACGCCGCCGATGATCAGGCCCAGGCCGAAGGAGGCCCCGATGGCGCCGGCCTGCCGGCCCATGAGGAGATCGGCGGCGGTGACGCCGTCCACGGCGGAGGCGCCGAAATGTTTCAGCGCGCCCATGGGATAGAGGGCGTAGTGGCTGAACTCGTAATGGACCAGGGAGGCGTCGATGTCGATGTAAACCCCCCAGGAGAGCATCAGAATGGCCATGGCGACGGCCACGGGATTGAAGGGGTTGCCGCCGATGCCGCCGTAGATCTGCTTGCCCACCACCACGGCGATGAAGGTGCCGACCAGAACCAGCCACCACGGCGCCGTCGCGGGAAGGACCATGCCGAAGAGGAGCCCCACCAGGGCGGCGTTGCCGTCTCCGATGGTGACCGGCTCCTTGGCGACTTTGTTGAAGGCCAGCTCCCAGAGGATCGCCAGGGAGACCGAAAGGGAGAGCACGCCCACGGCCGGCATGCCGTACTTGACCAGGCCGAAGACCGCGGCCGGAAGCGCCGCCAAAAAGATGTTGTAGCTGCGCTCGGTGATGCCGCTCCCGTCATGCCAGAAGGGAGCGTGGGAAACGATGAATCTTTTCTGGTTGATCATTCTGATTCCTCCGCTGTCTCTTCTTTGGATTCATCCACTGTCTCTTCCGCCGCCGTCTCTTCCACCCCTTCTTCGGCGGTCTCCTCGGCCGTTTCCTCGGCGGGCTCGACCGCCGCCTCCGCCCGTCCGAGTTCGAATTTGGCCAGGCGGAGGTACTGGAAGATGGGGATCCGCGAAGGACAGACAAAAGAGCACAGCCCGCATTCGATGCAGGAGTAGAGATCGTACTCGTCGGCGCCCGTCTCGTATTGACGGGCTTCGCAGAACCGCACCAGCATGTTGACCGGAATGTCCGCGGGGCAGATCCGGACGCACTCTCCACAGTTGATGCACGGGGCATCGGAGACCAGCGACACGTCGGCGGCATCCTGGACCATGACGGCATCGGTGTCGGGCCCCACCGGATAGTCCTCGGTGTAGATGGACGACCCGGTCATGGGCCCGCCGATGATGATCCGGTCCCGGTCGTTGGTGGGAATATCGCAGATGGCGAAGAGGTCGCGGATGGGGGTCCCGATCCGGGCCTCCACCAGGACCCGGGAGAGGTCCTTTTTGATCACCGTGAGGGTTTTGGTGTTGGGGATCCGGCCGGAACCGAAGGCCTCGGCCACCGCCGCCACCGCCTCGGCGGTGAAGAAGGCCACGCCCATGTCGGTGCTGCTCTTTCCGGCGGGCACCACGGTTCCCAGCACCTCCTTCATAATAAAGGCGGGCAGCGCCGCGGGGTATTCCTCCGGGATGAGCCGGACTTCGGCTCCGGAGGCCCCGCCAATGCCGCCGGCCCGCCCGGAGAGCTTCCTGGGCAGGACGACCACCACGTGCTTGGCGTGGGTCATCCGCTTGAGCAGGCTCACCCCCCGGTTGATGGCGTTGACCTTCGACTGGATGACGTGCTGATTGGTGAGGATCAGCAGGTCCGGATCGAGGCCGGTGACGACGATGGTCTCGATATGGGTGTCGGGATCGGCGAGGACCTTGAAGGGCGGCTTCCCCGGCAGATGCTGCAGGTAGGCGGCGGCGTTCTCCAGGGTGGGCGCCCCTTTCAACTCGGAGAAGGCCTCATCCGGGACCTCCTCCTCGGCCACGTCGATGGACACGGCGGTGCGGGCGGCCCCGTAGTCGCCGATGAAGGTGTAGACCGCGGAGATGGTGCCGGTCACCGGGGAGATGACATAATCGTGAACCTCCTCCATGAGGTTCAGCTTCTGCCCGGTCTTGACTTCGTCTCCGGGTTTGATCAGAAGGGCGTCCCGCTGTTCGAAGGGCTGATCGAAGTGGAGGATCGCCTTCTTCGGTGCCGGGATCCGTTCGGGCGTCATGGGTGAATCGAGGGATTCATACACGAACCGGGGCTTTGCCAAACCGAAAAATGATCTCTTAATCATAGTCCAACCTTTTCGTTTACCGCATTGATGTGAAGTCGACCCTACTTGACATGGCAGAGGGAACAGTCATTGGCCATCGGTCCCGCGCCGTTCTGATCGTGGCAGCCGGCACACTGATAGTGGAAGGCGTCGGCCCGGCCGGGGACCATGGAAATATCGAAGTCCTCCGGATCATGGCAGTCCAGGCAGACTTGCGGCGCGCCGCCGTCTTCGGGCAGATTGTGGCATTCACCGCAGGATCGCATCTCCTCCGCATCCATGGGATGGTGATGGCAGGTTGAACAGTCGAGGCCGTATCCATAGGTATGATTCGAGTGGTCGAACACAACCATTCCGGTGCTCGCGGTGAGCACCAGCCGAATCGGTTCCTCGGGTGGCTTCGCGGAAAAGGCCGTGTAACTCAAAACCCCCACAACCAGAAGTACGGCAGCCAGCCAATACGCGAATTTTACTTCATTCTTTGAGGTCATTTTCCATCCGTGTCCTTTCCGGGTTTCGGGTTAACCGCCAGTGGGCGCAGAAAAAAACGAAAGATCCGCGTAACACACGGGCGGGAAAGTTTCAAGTTCTTTTTTCTGTTCCAAAGGTCCGCCGGCCCGGTCCGCAAGGCCTCCGGAGACCGCCGGCGGAGCCTTCCGGAGGGCGGGCAATCTGTTGACGGGGACCCCCCGCTTGTGTATAAAGAAAGATTAGAAGAAAATCAACGTCATCGACGGAGGAATGATCCACAATGGCAGATGAAAATACCGCCCGAAGCGCTGTATCCGCCGAGGGGTTCGATAAAAAGCTCGACGAGATCCTGAACAAATACGGTTCCCGCCGGGAACCGGAAACGGTGGAGGTCTCCCCCACCGCGGCGGCCGACTATCGGCCGGTCGAGGTGGGATACTACCAGGCCGGGGAGATCCAGTCCAGCTCCTTTGACGCCAAGAAGCTCCAGAACGTGGTGGACGAGATCCAGGTGATCGAGGAGGGGATCAAACAGATCATCGCCGCGCGAACCAAGAAGATCGTCGAGGAAGAGGTGGCGGTGGAGAGGGAGCGGCCCGTCCGATACGCCGGATTGGACCGGCTCCTGGTGAAGGTCGGCCTCAAACCCCAGGAGATGGAACCCTACACCGATTATGAGATCATCCGCAAGGAGGTGCCCAGAAAACCGGACGAAGTCCTGGTCACCGAATTCCGGGGGATGATCGACAACTATATCAAGAGCCTCAAGGGTCTCAACGACGGCCTCCGGGAGACCGTGGTGGAGGTGGACGGCATCGTGAAGAACCTCACCGAAGTGAGCGACGCCTTTACGGACCAGATCCACCGGGACCGGCGGGCCTACCACGAGCAGGTGAAGCACAGCCGGGAGATCGAAGGGGAGCTTTCCGAGGTGGTGCCCCTCCACGAGTCCCTCTCCCCCATCCACGAACGGTACGCCGAGGTGGAGAAGCTCCGGGACCATCTGGAGATGGCGCTCCGGGAGAGCCAGGGCATGGAACTCAAGTACAAGACCAACATCGACATGGGGGTCAAGTACCAGTCGGCCCTCAAGAGCTATCGGACCCTGATCAACGACTTCAAGGAGCGGGGGGACATCCATGTCAACATGGTGGACAAGTTCGCCCAGGGGGCCGGCCACATGAAGATCGCCGTGGACAACGTCTCCCAGATCTGCTCCGGGGTCGCCAAGGTCACCCAGTCGATGATCATGATCGTGGAGAGCATCGACGACGGCAACCGGGTCCTCGGCCGGTACGCCTCCCTGGTGGGAGACCAGATCGCCTCCGGCCCCCAGTGGGAGATGGAGTACAACGCCCTCAAGGAGGCCGAGGACGTCTACCAGAAAAACGACGCGCTGCGGCTGGAACAGATCGAGGAGAACCGCAAGGAGATCCAGCGGCTCATCGAGACCCACGCGTAGCCGCCGAAGGACGGGAGGAAGGAGACGACCCCGACGGCACCAACGCCCCATCGGCCCGCCACCCGGCCGGCGGTTCGGCATGTCGGCCCGCTTCGATGAATACGAGCCCCCTCAAACACCTGGCCCGGCGCATCCAGCGTCTGGAGGCCGCCCCGCTCACCCGCCGGATCGACCGCCATATCCGGATCTCCACGGCCCTGGATGACGCCATGGGCAATCCGGCCCTGGACGACCGGAAGCTCCAGCGCGACTACCACGCGAGCTGCGAGAGCCTGCTGCTGGAGGCCTCGAGGCTCCAGTGCGAGGCGACCGCCCTGCAGGCCCCGCTGGCGGATCTCGATTGTTCGGAAAACGGCGGGGCCGAGGGGACGGCCCGGCGGTATTCCCGGAAGCTCAAGGCCCAGCAGCTGGAGCTGTTGGCCCAGGTGGCCGACGAAGTGGACCTCCTGGGCCGCCTGATCGCCCAGTCCGACCGATTTCGGGAGTTGGTCCGGACCCAGTCGGACCGGCTCCGGCGGACGGAGCGGATGCTGGGAATCGTCCGGGAGCGGATCGCCATGCGCCCGTCCACCCTGCCCTGCCTCGACGATCGGGACGGCAAGATCCGCCAGCTCGACGACGCGGTCCGGAGCGCCATGGGCCGGGGAACCACCGGGGCGCCGGGCGGAAGATCCCCCTTTGGAGAGAACGGCCCCACGGTCCGCCTCGCCCTCGGCCCCTACCACCACCTGGCCCAGGACGCGTTCGAGGAGATCCGGCAGCGGCAGCGGACCATCGCCGAGGGCCTGTCGGAACTCAAGGAGGGGTTCCGCCTGTTCAACCGGCTGATCACCCGGGGGTATTCCCGCCGAATGCGGGGCCCCATGGAGATCCTCCTTTTCAAACACGACGCCCGCATCCGGGCCTTCCGCCGGCACGTCCGTCAGAGTCGACAGAGCGCCTGCTGCTGACCCCGTCGGCCAACCCGCCGCTGAAAAGGTCCGGTCCATCGATGAAAAAAGAACACCGCCGAAAAATGGAGCAGGAACTGGACCGCATCCTCCTTGCCGAGGTGGGGGCGCGACTGGCCCAGGAGACGCCGCGCAAAGACCCCCGTGAGGTGGAAAACGCCATGGAGTCGGTCATCCGGGAGATCGTGAAGGCCCACCGGAACGGCAGCGTCGACGGGCTCCTCCCGAAGCTCTTCCGGACCCACCTCCAGATGCTCGACAGCGGCCCCCTCCACTACGACGAGACCACGCTGACACCGGCCCGGTACGGGCGGTACATGTCGGTGAAGCATCGGTTGGAGGCCCTCATCGGCGCCGCCCTCCACACGCTGGCGGACGACCCCCTGAAGCTCTCCATCGACAAGAAGGTCAACAGCTTCGGCGCCATTCTGGCCAAGGCCATGGAGGCGATGGAACTCTCGGATCTATGCCGGGAGATCTGGAAAAACGTGCCCAAACCTGGGGTGGTCCGGCCCCGGGACGAAGACGAGGCCGTCGCCTACACCAAGGAGATCTCCACCCTCCGGACCCAGCTCGGGCGGATCGAGGCCCGGTACATCGAACTCAAGAACGAAGGGTGCCTGGATCAGGCCCTCCAGGCCCTGCGACGGGCAATCCACCGGGCGGACAAGAACCTCTCCGCCCAGAGCCGGAAGGCATCGAAATTCCTGATGGACCAGGCCGCGTCCGTCTTCAAGATGTACCAATCCACCCCGGCGGACCTGAACCATCTCGACACCTTCATGAGCCAAAAAGAGGTCCTCCACCGGTACCGGACCCTATTCGAGAGCACCGGAGACGAGGACCGGGCCTCCCAGGTGACCGGCTTCGTGGAGGCGGTGGACGCCACCCTTGCCCAACTGGGGCGAAAGGCCCAGGCGCGAAAGCAGGACGAGGCGGCCCGGACCCGGGAGCGGCAGCGGGAGGTGGAGGCGGCCCACGCGGAATTCCTGCGGATCAAAGCCCGCTACGCGGACGGGGAACTGGAGACCCCGGCCGACCGGAAGAAGGCCGCCAAGCAGCTCCGGCGCTCCCTGCACATCCTCAAATCGAACGGACACCGGGTCAAGTCCCGGGAAATCGAACGCTTTCTCAACGCCACGGAACTGGGGGCGAAATCCACCCCCGCCCCCGACCTGGAGAGCCGCTGCCGCTTCTACCGGCGCGCCTTTCTGGCCCTTCTCCCCGTGACCCTCGGCCTGGCGATTCTCTCCGCCTACCTCATCCTCATGGAAGGGCTCCTCTTCTAAGGACGATCCCCCGATCCGGAGCCGACCCCATGGCACCCGAAACCCAAGCCCCCTCTTCCGCCGAGCGGATCTGCAAGATCCTTGCGGCGGACGGACTGATCTCTCCGCTCCAGGCCAGGACGATCCTGGCCCGAATGGGAGCCATGCGGGAGGCCCTGGGCAAGCGACAGGCCGAGGCGGCCAAGAACCGGAAGGGCCCGGTCCGTTCAGCGGTCCGGACGCCCATCACCCCCGTGGACGTGGTCGTCTCCCTCCACCTGGACCGGGCCGACGATCCCTCCCGGAAGCTGGACGAGGACACGGTCTACCAGTCCCTGGCCCGGGCCTGGAACTTCCCCTTCAAGAAGATCGATCCCCTCAAACTCGACCTCAACCTGGTGACCACCACCATCCCCCGCTCCTTTGCCCTGAAACACCTGATCCTGCCCATCGCGGTGGAGAACCGCCATCTGACCGTGGCCACCCCCAACCCCTTCGACATCCAGGCCATGGACGACATCTCCCGGGTCACCTCCCTGGGGATCCGGCCGGTGGTGAGCCCCAAGTCCCAGATCATCAAGCTCATCGACGAGTTCTTCGGGTTCAAGCGGTCCATCGCCGAGGCCGAGCACCAGTTCGCCGGCCCCTCGGTGGACCTGGGGAACCTGGAGCAGTACGTCCGGATGCGGGCCTCGGACGAGATGGCCTCCAACGACCAGCACATCGTCAACGCGGTCAACTACCTCTTCCGCTACGCCTTCGACCAGCGGGCCAGTGACATCCACATCGAGCCGAAGCGGACCGTCACCCTGGTCCGGATGCGGATCGACGGGGTCCTCCACACCGTCTACAAGCTGCCCAAGAACGTCCATCCCGCCATGATCAGCCGGATCAAAAACCTCTCCCGGCTCGACATGACCGAGCGGCGGCGGCCCCAGGACGGACGGATCAAGACCAACAAGGGGGACCAGGCCGTGGAGATGCGGGTATCGATCATCCCCACCGCTTTCGGGGAAAAGGTGGTCCTGCGGATCATGGACCCCGACATCTTCTTCCAGGAACTCGACAAGCTCGGCTTCACCTCCACGGACCTGATCCGGTACAACCAGATCATCAAGATGCCCCACGGCATCGTCCTGGTCTGCGGCCCCACCGGCAGCGGCAAGTCCACCACCCTCTACTCCACCCTGCGGGATCTCTCCTCTCCGGAGATCAACATCACCACCATCGAGGACCCCATCGAGATGGTCCACGAGGATTTCAACCAGATCGCGGTCCAGCGGTCCGTGGGGGTCACCTTCGGATCGATTCTGAGAAACATCCTGCGCCAGGATCCGGACATCATCATGGTGGGCGAGATGCGGGACCTGGAAACCGCGGAAAACGCCGTCCAGGCGGCGTTGACCGGTCACCTGGTCCTCTCCACCCTCCACACCAACGACGCGCCGGCGGCCATCACCCGGCTGGTCGACCTCGGAGTTCCGGCGTTCCTCATCCAGAGCACCCTGGTGGGGATCCTGGCCCAGCGGCTGGTCCGGTGCATCTGCCCCTACTGCATCGAGCCCCTCGACATGGAGGCGTCGGAACTCCTCAGCCTGGGGATCGACGTGGGCCGGAAAGGGACGGTGGGACTCCATCGCGGCAAGGGGTGCCACAACTGCCGGGGAACGGGATATTTCGGCCGGCTGGCGGTCTACGAGGTGGTCCCCTACTCGGAGCCCCTCAAGCGGTTGACCCGTCCGGACGCGGATCTCGAGTCGATCCGCGCCGCGGCCCGGTCGGAAGGGATGGTGACCATGCGGGAGAACGCCATCGGCAAGCTCCTGGCCGGGGTGACCACCTACCAGGAGGTCCTACGGGTGACGTGGGAACAGGGGTGATCGGTCAGCCGGAGGAGCGGTCGATGTCGAGGATCATCTGGTCTCCCACGTAGCTCTTCCGCTCGCATCGGGTGATGCCCATGAGCTTTTTGGTCAGCATGCCGATGCGGTCCACCTGCTTGAGGATCCCCCTCGCCTTTCCATGGAGGGGATGGTCGTCGGGGACGTTCTTCAGAAGCAGTTCGGTGTAGCCGGAGAGGATCTGGAGCGGCTGGTTGAGTTCGTGGCAGACGGCTCCGGCCACCTCGAGGATCCCCTGGAGCTTCTCCTTCTTCAGGTGTTCGGCCTCCATCTGGTGGTGCCAGATGGCGATGGCGTAGAGCGGGGCCAGGCGCTCGAGCACCACCCGATCCTCGGGGGCATACCCGTCGTCGGCGTCCATGACGGTGATCTGCCCGATGAGCCGGTCTCCGCCCTCCCGGACGGCCGCGGGAGCGGTGAGGTATCCCGACCGGGGGCGCTGTCCGGCGGGGAGGTAGGGGATGGCCGGCCCCGCCTCCGGATCATTGGACAGGACCGGGCGCCTCCGCTCCAGGTGGTCGGCCCAGTCCCCCTCAAGGATCGGAATCGAGAAGGCGACCGGATCTACGAGTTCAGCCCTATCCTCCCCCAGACCTCCGGCGAGGGCGTCCAGCCCGCCGGTATCCGGGTCGATGCGGCCCACGAACCCCCGGGGGCTGCGGGTGAGTTGGAGGGCGTACCGGAGCACGAGCCGTCCGATCTCCTCCAGGGTGTTGGTGGAGAGGATCGCCTCGGAGAGATCGGCCACGGCGGTGTTGATGTCCGACTGCCGCTTGAGGGCACGGTCCGCCTCCCACTGGTCGGTGATGTCCCGGGAGATGACCACAACATGGGTCACCTCCCCGGCGGGGTTGATGTACGGATAGTAGACCACGGCGTAGAGCCGGGGGGGCCGGCCGTTGAACCGGAACCAAGCCTCATAGCTCACCTCCCGGCCCGTGAAGCAGCGGTCGAGATGCCCTTTGATGAGGGTCCGGAACAATTCCTCGCCCCAGATCCGGGGGACGGTGGTCCCCACGATCTCCTCCCGGGGCCTGTCGTGGGCCCGGCAATAGGCGTCGTTGGCCGCCTCGTAGACGTAGTTCCGGTCGATGAGGGTCATGAACTCCCGGGACGTGTTGACGATGAACTCGTACTTGCGCCGAAAGTCTGCCAGGATCTTCTGCCCGGTGATGTCCCGGACGGCGCCCACCACGTAGGGTCTGCCCGTTTCGGGATCCTCGACCCGGGTCCGCCGGGTGGAGACCGTCCGGGGCCGGTCGTCCCAGACCAGCCGGTCCTCGCTGATGTCCATCGCTCCCGTCTGTAGCACCATCGTTTCTTTCTCCCGAATGCGTTTCGCCTGTTCCGCGGAATAGAGATCGAAGTCGGTGCGGCCCAAAAGTTCCTCCCGGGGCCGCCCCATCAAATCCGCCAGCGCCTCGTTGACCAGGAAAAACCGCAGGTCTTGGTCCTTGACGTAGACGGCCGCATCGAGCCCGCCGATGAGGTGCTCGAAGAGACCCGGTTTCGGCTTCGACCGGGGCGTTCTCTCCCGCGGACGCTTCGGCCCGCCGGCGGCTCCGTATTTCGATCGTTCCGTCATGATACCCTTCGGCCTGGAGGGGATTCGCGTTTCCGATGATGGTCTTATCCCATGGAATCGGGAAAGAAATCAATGGGATCAAGGATGTATTCGAAGGGTAGAGATATCCTACTTGGGGCAGGCCCCACAGATCCGGCAGCCGGCGTCCATGGGGCATGGGGGGGTCGGTTTTTCCCGAAGGGCCCGCCGGTACTCGGCCTTCAGGAAGGCCTTTGTCACGCCGTGGCCGAGGTGATCCCAGGGGAGCGGCTCGTCGAGGGACCGGGCCCGGAGGACGAACCCGTCCGTATCCATGGGGGATGCCTTGAGGGTTTTGGCCCAGTTGCCCCCGTTCCGCAGAGCCCCCTCCAGCAGATCGGCGACCCGCCGATCCCCCCTGGAGAGGAGGGCTTGGACATAGGCGTGCCGCGGGGATTCGGCCTTGAGGTCCACGTTGGCCAGGGGGCGCAGGCCGTCCCGGATGGTCCGGATCTTCCGCTTGAGTTCCCCGGGCGGCGCCATGGGGACCCACTGAAACGGTGTGAACGGCTTGGGGACGAAGCTGTTGAGGCTCACGGTGATCCGGCCGATGCGCCCCCGGGATCGGCTGGCGTCGAGAAAGCGTTCCTTGATCCGCCGGCAGAGCCGGACCACGGCCCCGACATCCTCGTCCGTCTCCGTGGGGAGCCCCACCATGAAGTAGAGCTTCAGGTTGAAGATCCCACGGCCGACCAGTCCGGCCACGGCCCGGAGGATCCGGTCCTCGTCCATCCCCTTGTTGATCACCCGGCGCATCCGCTCGGAACCCGCGTCGGGGGCGATGGTGGCGGTCTTCACCCCGCTTCGGACCAGGGCGTCCATGAGGGCGTCGGCCCGGGGGTCGTCCTCGGCCAGGGCATCGGCCCGGAGGGAGCTGAAGGAGAGGCGAACGCCCCGCTCCCCGGCGCTCCGGCAGATCTCCTCCAGGCCGGGATGGTCGGAGACCGCGGCGCCCACCAGCCCCACCCGAGGGGCGAGGGATGCGCCCTCGGCCAGGCGATCGAGGACCGGTTCCAGCGGCCGGAACCGGGGGGGACGGTAGATGTACCCGGCGCCGCAGAACCGGCACCCATGGGGACACCCCCGCCCCACCTCGATGAGGAAGCTGTCGTCGAACACCGTATGGGGGGTCACCACGGCGCTGCAGACGGGGGGGGCCTTGCCGCCGGGATCGGCGGGAATGTCGATGCGCCGGGGGAGATCCTCCCGGGTCGGCACCATTTCCACCAGGATGCCGCCCTCCGCGTAAACGGGCTCGTACAGTCGAGGCACGTAGACGCCCGGAACTTTCGGTGCGAGTTCGAGGAGCCACCGTTCCCTTGAACGATCCCCCAGGGTCCGGCAGGCGTCGAGGAACGGGCCGAGGGAGGTCTCCGCCTCCCCCATGAGGAACAGATCCACAAACGGGGCGATGGGCTCGGGGTTGAGCATGCAGGCGACGCCCCCCGCCATCACCAGGGGATGGGCACCATCCCGCTTCCGGGTGCGCGGGGGGATCCCGGACCGCCGGAGGAGGTCCGGCACGTTGAGGTAGTCGCTTTCAAAGGAGACCGAGAAGGCGACGATGTCGAACCGGCCCAGGGGAAGCCCGCTCTCCAGGCTCCGGACGGTTCCGCCGTCCGATCCGGAATCCGGGAGAAACGCCCGCTCGCAGAGGATCTCCGGGGATCCTCTCAGGATCCGGAAAACAGCCTGGTATCCGAGGTTCGACATGCCCAGGCGGTAGTGGTTGGGAAAGACAAGCGCCACCCGGATGGAATCCCGGCGGACGGGCCCGTGGGGGAGCAGGGAACGTTCGGCCTCCAGCAGGGACCGGGACGGCGTATCAGGAGGTCGCCGCGCCATGGACCGTGGCGGGACCGGCGGGGGAAAGCGGCGGGGCCTGGGGGGTCACGCCCCGCCGCCGAAAATCAATCCGCCTTCTTTCTAAGGAAGGTGGGAATGTCCAGATCGTTGTTGTCGATCTCCATGCCCTTGGGGCCTCGGTAGGGGGCATCGATGTTCTCGCTCTTCTCCGCCTCCTTCCGGCGCAGGAACGTCGGCTCTTCGTAATCGGGCGCCTTCTCCCGCTGGGCGGCCTCCCTGGCTTTGCGTTGAAAGGGGTGGACCCGCTGGTGTTTTTCGGGCAGGGCGCTTCCCGGGCCGGCGCCGATGCCGGTGGCGATGACGGTCACCCGCATCTCGTCCCCGAGGTCGTCGTCGATGACCGCGCCCCAGATGATCTCGGCCTCCTCGCCCACCTCGGTGTAGATCCGCTCCGACGCCTCGGTCATCTCCTCCATGGTCAGATCGCTGGAGCTGGTGATGTTCATGAGCACCGCCTTGGCGCCGGAGATGGAGAGGTCCTCCAGAAGCGGATGGGAGATGGCCCGTTCCGCCGCCTCCACGGACCGGTTCTCCCCGTCGGCGATGCCGATGCCCATGATGGCCATGCCGGCCTGGGACATGATCGTCTTGACGTCGGCGAAGTCGAGGTTGACCAGCCCGGGCATCAGGATGAGATCGGTGATCCCCTTCACCGAGTGGAGGAGGATCTCGTCGGCTTTTTTGAACATCTCGATCATGGTCGCGTTCTTGGAGGCGAGCCCCCGAAGCCGGTCGTTGGGGATGGTGATCACCGTGTCGGCCACCGATTTGAGTTCTTCGAGCCCCTCCTCGGCCTGGCGGAGACGCTTTCGTCCCTCGAAGGAGAAGGGCTTGGTCACCACCGCGACGGTCAGCGATCCGAGTTCCTTGCAGATTTCCGCGATCACCGGGGCGGCCCCCGTTCCGGTGCCCCCGCCGAAGCCGGCGGTGATGAAGACCATGTGGCTGTCCTTCAGGGCGTTCCGGATGGCCTCCGCGTTCTCCCGGGCCGCCTCCCGGCCGATCTGGGGGTTGGCGCCCGCGCCGAGCCCCTCGGTGAGCTTGTCCCCGATCTGGAGCTTGTTCTGAGCCTTGGAGATCTCCAGCGCCTGGATGTCCGTGTTGGCTACGATGAAGTTGACCCCCTGGAGATTGGAATCGATCATGTTATTGACCGCGTTTCCGCCGGCGCCGCCCACGCCGATCACTTTGATCTTGGCGGATTTTCCATTTTTTTCTACGTAACTGAACATCTTATTCCACCTCCTAAGATAGAGAAACTTCCCCATTTTTGACCCGTTGGGGGTAGCGTAGCCCAATTTGTTTTTGAGGTCAAATGATATCTTTGAACCACCGTTTCATGCGGTTCATCACGCGGTTGAAGATATTTGCGTCCCGGATCCGAAACTTTTTGGCGGTCTGATTCCGGGCCCCGAAGAGGACCAGACCCACCCCCGTGGCGTACATGGGGTTGTTCACCACATCCACCAGCCCGCCGATGCCCCGGGGGGTTCCCAGGCGGGTGGGCAGATTGAAGATCGACTCGGCGATGTCGGTGACCCCGTCCAGGAGGGCGGAGCCGCCGGTGACCACCAGCCCCGAGGACATCACGTTCTCCATCCCGGAACGGTAGATCTCCCGGTGGATCAGGGTGAAGATCTCCTCCATCCTCGGCTCGAGGATCTCGGCCAGGATCTGCCGGGAGAGGCGGCGGGGCTTGCGCCCTCCCATGCCCGGCACCTCGATGGTGGTCTCCCCGTCGACACTCCTCGACAGACAGGTTCCGTGCTTCTTCTTGATGTTCTCCGCCTCGGCCAGGGGGGCCCGGAGGCCGATGGCGATGTCGTTGGTCATGTTGTACCCGCCCAGGGCCAGCACGAAGGTGTGTTTGATGTTCTTGTTGGAGAAGATGGCCAGGTCGGTGGTTCCGCCCCCCAGGTCGATGAGGGCCGCCCCCAGCTCCTTCTCCTCGTCGGCCAGGACCGCCTCGCCGGAGGCCAGGGACTCCAGGACGATGTCGCAGACATCGAGCCCCGCCCGGTTGGCGCACTTGACGATGTTGTGGGCCGAGGTCACCGCTCCCGTGACGATGTGGACCTTCGCCTCCAGACGAACCGCGGCCATGCCCACGGGGTCGAGGATCCCCGGCTGATCGTCCACGATGAACTCCTGGGGAAGAACATGGATCACCTCCCGGTCCATGGGGATCGCCACGGCCCGGGCCGCGTCGATCACCCGGTCCACGTCGTGCTGGGTGATCTCCTTTCCCTTGATGGCGATGATCCCCCGGCTGTTGAACCCGGTGATGTGGCCGCCGGCGATGCCGGCATAGACCGAGGAGATCTCGCACCCCGCCATCAGCTCGGCGTCCTCGACGGCCTTTTTGATCGACTGGACCGTCGATTCGATGTTGACCACCACCCCCTTGCGGAGCCCGATGGACGGATGGGTCCCGATGCCGATGATGTTGATATCGTTGCCGCTCACCTCCCCCACGACGGCGCATATCTTGGTGGTGCCGATGTCCAGCCCGACAATGATCTCTTCCTGTCCATGCACGTCAAACCTCCTTCCGACCGCCGTCGGATGATTCGGTGGTCCCCGGGTCCACCACGATTCGATCCAGATTGTTCAGATCGATGGAATCCATCGCAAATTGGGAACCGCTCTCCTGTAAGTAGGCGATAATCTCTTTCAACCGGTCCAGCTTTCCCGTGTAATCCGTAAATCCCATGCGGATCTCCTTCAAGGGGATCTGGGACGTCTCCTTCGGAAACAGGGTGATCCCCATCTCCGGATCGACCTCGATGCGGCGCACCTGCCCGTTGGCGACCACCGCCCCCTCCCGCCGTCCCAGGACGAGCAACCGCAAAACGGCCGAGAAGGCCTTGCTCGGCGGCCGGCCGCCCACCGGAATGTCGGCGTACCCCAGTCCGGTCACCTCGGGGAGCCCTTCGGGGTCGCCGGGCCCGGCCTCCTTGAATACGATTCCCTCGGCATCGATGAGAAACCGCCTTCCCAGATCGAACACCCCCAGGGCCCGGTGCTCCTCGAGCCCCACATGGAGCCCGGAGGGCAGTTCCCGCCGGACCTCGGCGTCCGCGATCCACGGATGGGCCAAAAGCCGCTTCCGGGCCAGGGTCAGGTTGACGGAGAGGATATTGGCGGCGGGTTCGATGCCCGCCTGCTCCAGGGCCGCCTTCCGGGTCACCTGCCCGCAGCCGGTGACCGCGATGTGCTCGGCGGCAAAATAACCGCTCTGTGTGGTGATGTCGAAGAGAAGCAGGAAAACCACGCTCAGACCGGCCACCATCAGCGAGACGCCAATGACCCGGAACACGGTCCGGACGGCCCGGGCCAGCGACTCCCGGTCGGTGAGGAACCGCCTCCGGTAGACGTTCTTCCGAATGGTTTTCGATTTAGTCTCCGACAATCCGGACCTCCGGCTCCAGGACCACGTCGAACCGGCGGTGGACGGTCTCCCGCACCTTGTCCATCAGGCGGAAGACCTCCCCGGCCGCGGCCGTTCCCCGGTTGACGATGAAATTGGCATGTTTTTCCGATACCTGGGCGTCCCCCACGGAACACCCCTTGAGTCCGGCCCGGTCGATGAGCTGCCCGGCGCTCGGCCCGGACGGCGGGTTTTTGAAAAAACATCCGGCGCTCCGGACCCCCTTCGGCTGGGCGGCCCACCGCCCCAGCAAAATCCCCCGGGCCCGTTCGCGGATCGCCTCCGGGCCCGCCCCGCATCCAGGAAAATCGAATCGTCCCCCCAGGATCACGGCTTCATCGAGATCCGCGAGTCCGGGGACCTCCAGGGATCGGTACCCGAACCGCAGGTCCTTTCCGAGGATCTCTTCGATCTTTCCCGACGGCCAAAGGAGGGTCACCGACCGGATCACCTCCGAGATCGAACCGAGCGCCGTGCCGGCGTTCATGCGGATCGCCCCCCCCACTGAACCGGGGATCCCCAACAGGGGAAGCATCCGGTCCGACCCCCGCCGGATGGCGAGGGCGCACAGGGCCCCCAGCCCCACGCCGGCCATGGCGGTCGCCCGGACCCCGTCCCCCTCCCCCGGCGCGAGGGCGGTCTCCCCCAGGCAGTTCCGGGTGGCGATCACCACCCGGGAGGTCCCGCCGTCGGGGACCAGCAGGTTGGTCCCCCTGCCGAGCAGCAGGCGGCCGACGCCCCGGGAGCGGAGGCCGCCGGTGAGCGACAGCAGCTGTCCGGTGTTCTCCGGGACCGCCAGGGCCGCCGCGGGTCCCCCCACCCGCAAGGAGGTATGCCGGGCCATGGGTTCGTCAAATCTTACATTCCCGTCGAGAAATTTTGCAAGCCATTTCTTGGTGCGGGGGTCAAGCATCGAGGTAGGACTCGCCGATCCGGTGGACGTCCCCGGCCCCGAGGGTGAGCAGGACGTCCCCCGGCTTGAGGATCTCCTTCAAGCGGCCGATGGTTTCCGGAAAATCCGCGACACAGAAGACCTCCCGGTGGCCGTGGGAACGGATCTCCCGGCAGAGATCCGCGTTGGTGGGACAGTCGATGGCGGCCTCGCCGGCCGAATAGACGGGCAAAACCAGAAGAAGGTCCGACTGGTAGAAGGCCCGGGTGAACTCGTCGAAGAGGGCCTTTGTCCGGGAGAACCGATGGGGCTGGAAGACCACGACGATCCGCCGGCCCCGCCACCCCTCCTGGGCCGCCTGGAGGGTGGTCTTGATCTCGGTGGGATGGTGGCCGTAGTCGTCCACCACCGTCACCCCGTCCCGTTCCCCCTTTATCTCCATCCGCCGCTGGACCCCCTCGATGGTCTCCAGGGCCGACCGGACGGTGGCAAAGGGGATGTCCAGCTCCATCCCCACCACGATGCTGGCCAGGGCGTTTTGCACATTGTGCATCCCCGGCAGATTGAGGACCACCTCGCCGAGGCATTCGTCCATGCGGTGGACCGTGAACCGGCTCTTGAGCCCGGAAAAGGAGATGTCCCTGGCCTGGAAATCGGCCTGGGCGCTGAGCCCATAGGTGGTGAACCGTTTTTCGATCCGGGGGATCAGGTCCTGGACCGCCTCGTTGTCCAGGCAGAGCACCGCGGTGCCATAGAAAGGGATCCGCTGGATGAAATCGAGGAAGACCTCCTTGATCTCGTCGATATCCTTGTAGAAGTCGAGATGCTCCCGGTCGATGTTGGTCACCACGGCCAGGGTGGGGGAGTATTTCAGAAACGAGCCGTCGCTCTCATCCGCCTCGGCCACGATGAAGTCCCCTCCCCCGAGCACGGCGTTGGCGCCGATGGACTTGAGCTTCCCCCCGATCACCACGGTGGGGTCGTACCCCCCCGCCCCCAGCACCGATGCGACGATGGAGGTGGTGGTGGTCTTTCCGTGGGCCCCGGCCACGGCCACGCTGTATTTGAGCCGCATCAACTCGGCCAGCATCTCGGCCCGGGGGATCACGGGGACCCCGTCCCGCCTTGCGGCGACCACCTCGGGATTGTCCGGGTGGACGGCCGAGGAGGTGACCACCACATCGGCCCCCGTTATATGGTCCTCGTGGTGGCCCTCGAAGATGGCCCCGCCCACGGCCCGCAGATGTTGGGTGATCTCCGACCGCCGCAGGTCCGACCCGGAGACCTGGTAGCCGAGGTTGAGGAGCAGCTCGGCGATGCCGCTCATGCCGATGCCGCCGATGCCCACAAAGTGGATCCGGTATTTCTT
Organism: uncultured Desulfobacteraceae bacterium; assembly: GCA_964431545.1. GTDB lineage: Bacteria > Desulfobacterota > Desulfobacteria > Desulfobacterales > JAABSP01 > CAYSLC01. The sequence goes on from CAYSLC010000010.1 coordinate 23,980, forward strand.
ATGGTACATGGGTTCTTTCCTTGGCGGTTCCCAAGGGGCCGCCCCGTGTCACGGGAGCCCCCGAACGCCGAGTAACCGATGGCAGTCGTTGACGATGGCGTCCGCGGCCCACGGCCGGCCGAACCCCCGGGCGCGCAGGGTCATCCGCCGCAGCCCCTCCCGGTTCCGGACGTGGCCGATGATCCGGTCGGCCAGGGCATCCCCCCGGAGGTCGGACTGGAGGATCATCTCGGCGGCGCCGGCCGCCGCCAAGGGGGCGGCATTGAGCCGCTGATGGTCGTCCGCGGCCTGGGGAAACGGGATGAAGATGGCCGGTACCCCCAGAGCCGTGATCTCGGCCACGGTGGTGGCGCCGGCCCGTCCGATGATCAGGTCCGCTTCGGCGTACCGACGGTCCATCTCCTCGAAGAAGGCCCCGACCTCCCCGTCGATGCCCGCCTTCTCATGGGCCGCCGTCACCCACTCCCGGTCCGCGGCCCCGGTCTGGTGGATGATCCGGAGCCCCTCGATCCCGGAGAGGCGGCCGAGGGCATCAACCACCGCCCGATTGACGGGGCGGGCCCCCTGGCTCCCCCCCACCACCAGCAGATGGAATCCGGACCGGGCCCGCCTCTTCCGGGGTTCGGGGAGCAGGGGGCGCCGCGCCAGAATCTCGCGTCGGACCGGGTTCCCCGTCATTCGGATCCGGCCGCCGGCGGATCCGAACCGGGTATCCGGAAAGGAGATGTAGATCCGGCGGGCCAGGGGCGCCAGCAGCCGGTTGGTGATCCCCGGCAACCGGTTCTGCTCCTGGAGCACCACCGGGACCCCGCACCCCCAGGCGGCCACGCCCGCCGGTCCCGCCGAATAGCCGCCCAGCCCGATCACCAGATCGGGCCGGAACCTGAGGATCACCCGGAGGGACTGGCCGATCCCCAGGGGCAGGGAGACGAGGGCGCGGATCTGATTCCGGCGCCCGACCTTTTTGAGGCCCGAGGCCCGGACCGCCAGGAGGGGGAAGCCGGCCCGGCCGAGGACCGACCGCTCAAAGGGATTGCCCGCCCCCATGAACAGAACCCGGTTTTCCGGGTTCCGCTCCATGAACTTGCTGGCGATGGCCACGCCGGGGAAGAGGTGGCCTCCGGTGCCGCCCCCCGCCAGAAGGATGTTAAGGGGTCGTCTCACGGCCGTTTCCCTGGTTCCTTCCGATGTTCATCAGGATCCCCACGGAGGCCATGTTCAGCAGCAGGGAGGTGCCGCCGTAGCTCACGAAGGGGAGGGTGAGCCCCTTGGTGGGCAGCAGGGCCAGCGCAACCCCCATGTTGATGCAGACCTGAAGGCCGAGGGCGATGACGATTCCGGCCGCCAGAAGGCCGGCGAAGACCTCCTTGGCCCCCATTGCGATCCGGACCCCCTTGACGATGATGATGGCGTAGAGGCCGAGGATCAGGAGCACGCCGATCAGCCCCAACTCCTCCCCGACCACCGAGAAGATGAAATCGGTGTGGGGCTCCGGCAGGTAGAAGAGTTTCTGGTACCCCCGGCCGATCCCCTTTCCCCAGAACCCGCCGCTGCCGAAGGCCATGAGGGAGTGGATGATCTGGTAGCCGCCGTCGGAGGCGTACCGCCAGGGGTCCAGGAAGCTGATGATCCGTTCCACCCGATAGGCGGCGCCGACGATGAAGACATACCCCAGGGGCACGGCCAGGGCCATCGAGAGCCCCAGGTGGATGACGGGCACGCCCCCCACGAACATCATCCCCCAGGCGGTGGCCGCGAGGATGATCACCGAGCCGAAGTCGGGCTGGAAGAGGATCATCAGGGCGAACAGCCCCACCACGAGGGCATGGGGGAGGAAGCCGATGGCAAAGTCATCCAGCCGCTCCTGTTTCTTGTCCATGGAATAGGCCAGATAGATCACCAGGACGAACCGGGCAAACTCGGACGGCTGGAAGCTCCACCCCCCCATCCGGAGCCACCGGGTGGCTCCCCCGGCGGAGACGCCCAGCTCCGGGATCTGGAGGAGCAGCAGGAAGGCGAACGCCAGCAGGAGAAAGGGGTAGGAGAGATCCCGCAGCCACCGAAGGGGGATCCGGCGGAATGCGAACAGCACCCCGATCCCCACCAGAAAAAAGGCGGCCTGTTTCTTGAGGAAGTGGTAGTCCGATCCGTATTTCTTCAAGGCCAGGGCGGAGCTGGCGCTGTAGACCATCACCACCCCGATGCCGCAGAGGAAGAGCACCGAAAAGAGCAGGACCAGATCGAGGCCCCTGCCGGTCTCCGGAGACGGCTCCCGCCCCACCATGACGGGCAGCCACGTCGACGCGTTCATGCGCCCGCCCCCCGTAGCCCCCCCACCAGGCGCCGGAAGTGGTCTCCCCGCCGGGCATAGGACCCGTACTGGTCGAAGCTGGCGCAGGCCGGCGAAAGGAGGACCACCTCGCCCGGCGCCGCCCGCCGGGAGGCTTCGGAGACCGCCTCGGCCATCCCCGGCACCACCGTCACGGGGGCCACGCCGCCCAAGGTCTCCCGGAGAAGCCCTCCGGCTTCGCCCATGGCCACCAGTCGTTTGACCCGTCCACGGAGGGCGGGACCGAGGAGGGTGAAATCGGTCCCCTTGTCCCGGCCGCCGGCGATGAGGACCACCGGGGCGTCGAAGGTCTCCAGGGCCCGGATCACCGCATCGAGGTTGGTCGCCTTGGAATCGTTGAAATAGCGCACGCCGTTTTTCGTCCCCACATACTCCATCCGATGGGGGAGCCCCCGGAAGTCACGCACGGCCCGGCGAACCCCGTCGAGGGTGGCGCCGGCGGCCCTGGCGGCCAGGCACGCCGCCGCCGCGTTCTCCTGATTGTGGCCCCCCTGGAGGGCCAGTCCGGTCAGGGAGATGGACGCCCCATCGTCGGCGGGCGTCCGAAACCGGAGGCCTCCGTCCACCACGTCGACCCCGTCCTCCCCCGGACCCCGTCCCGAAAAGAACAAGGTCTTTGCCGGAATCCGGTCCGCCAGGGAGCGCACCCGGGCATCGAGTCCGCTGATCACCGCGGTATCGGAAGGCTTCTGGTTCTCGAACAGGCGGGCCTTGCTCTTCAGGTAGGCGGCCATGTCCGGATACCGGTCCTGGTGGTCCGGGGTGACGTTGAGCAGCACCGCCACCCGGGGCCGGAAGTTTTCGATGGTGTCGAGCTGGAAACTGCTCAACTCCGCCACCACGACCTCGGCCGGACGGCTCCGTTCCAGGTATCCGATCAAAGGATCTCCGATATTGCCCCCGGTGAAGATGTCGAAACCCGACGCTTCGAGCATCCGGGAGATCAGCGCCGTGGTGGTGGTCTTGCCGTTGGTGCCGCTCACCGCGACCACGGGGGCATCGATGAACCGGGAGGCCAGTTCGATCTCCCCCACCACGGGGACCCCCGCCGCCCGGACCCGTTCGATCTCCGGCAGGGTGTGGGGGACGCCGGGGCTCAGGACCACGGCGTCGACGCCGTCGAAAAGGGACGCCGGATGCCCCCCAAAAACCGCGCGGACCCCCAGCTTCCGCAATGGGGGGAGAACGTCCCCGAAGGCGTCCTCCTTTCGGGCATCGGCCACGGTGACCGCCCCGCCCCGCCCCGCGAGAAACCGGGCGGCGGCGGCGCCGGAGACGCCGAGTCCCACCACCACGAATCGCCGCCCCTCGATCTCCATGCCGGCCCCTACCGCAGCTTCAGGGTGCTCAAGGAGATCAGGGCCAAGGTGATGGCCACGATCCAGAACCGGACGATCACCTTGGGCTCCGGCCACCCCTTGAGTTCAAAATGGTGGTGGAGGGGAGCCATCCGAAAGATCCGACGGCCGTTGGTCATCTTGAAGAACCCCACCTGGAAGATCACCGACAGGACCTCGATGACGAAAAGGCCGCCCACCAGCACCAGGAGGATCTCCTGTTTGGCGATCACGGCCACGGCGCCGATGGCCCCGCCCAGGGAGAGGGACCCCACATCCCCCATGAAGATCTGGGCCGGGTAGGTATTGAACCAGAGGAACCCCAGCCCGGCCCCGGCCAGGACCCCGCAGAAGACGCTGATCTCCCCGGAGCCCACGACGTAGGGGATCTGGAGGTAGCCGGCGATCTCCACGTGGCCGGCCACATAGGTGAAGATCATGTAGGTCACCGATACGATGATCACCGGTCCGGTGGCCAGACCGTCCAGGCCGTCGGTGAGGTTGACCGCGTTGGAGGTGCCCACGATGACCAAGGCGGCGAACAGGATGTACCCCCATCCCAGATCGGGGTGGAGGTTCTTGAACAGAGGGACCGTCAGCCGGGTGTCCGACTCTGGGCAGATGAAGACCAGGAACCCCGCCAAAAGAGCGAAAAGGATCTGCAGGAGGAGCTTGCCCCGGACCGTCAGCCCCATGTTCCGCTTTTTCACCTGCATGAGGTAGTCGTCGGCGAAGCCGATGGCGCCGTAGCTGACGGTGACGAGGAGCACCACCCAGACGTAGAGGTTGGTCAGGTCGGCCCACAGGAGCGTGGAGACCACCATGGCGAAGATGATCAGCACCCCGCCCATGGTGGGGGTGCCCGCCTTCTTGTGGTGGCTTTCGGGCCCCTCCTCCCGGATGTACTGGCCCACCTGCATGCGGCGGAGCCGGCGGATCACCCAGGGGCCGCAGAGAAAACAGATCAGAAAGGCGGTCAGGCCGGCATAGATGGTCCGGAAGGTGATGTACCGAAATACGTTGAAGACGGAGATGTAGGAGTGGAGCGGATATAAGAAGTGGTAGAGCATCAGCCGGCCTTCAGTTCCCTTTCCATTTTTTCCACGAAAATTTCCATGCCCATGGCCCGGGAGCCCTTGACCAGCACCCAGTCCCCCGGAGAAAGCTCCGCCGGCAACGCTGCTTCGATCTCCCCGTGGTCGCCCACGCGGACATCGCCGGGGCCCATGCCGGCGGCCAGGGCCCCGGCGGCCACCTCCCGGCCCAGGGGACCCACGGCATAGAGCCGCGCGACCCCCGATCGGGCGGCCAGGGTCCCGATCTCCCGGTGGAGTTCGGCGGCGAAGTCGCCCAGTTCGAACATATCCCCGCACACCAGGACGGCCCGGCCCGAACCCTTCAGGGAGATCAGGGTCCGGATGGCCGCCGCCATGGAGCCGGGGTTGGCGTTGTATGTATCATCGATGAGACGGATCCCGCCGGCCAGGGTTTTGACATTCAACCGTCCCTTGACCGGTCGGAAGGCGCGGAGTCCCCGGGCGATCTCCGCCGGGTCCATCCCCATCCCATGGCCGACCGCGGCCGCGGCCAGGGCATTGGATACCATGAATGTGCCGGGGATCGCAAGATGAACCGTTGCCGACCGACCATCCGGAAACACGATGGTGAAATCGGTCCCCGCCACATGGGGTTCGACCCCCGTGGCCCGGACGTCGGCGTCCTCCGACAGGCCGAAAAAAAGCGCCCGGCCCGGTCCTTTTCCCGATGCTTTCAGTCGACGATGGATCTCCGCCACCCGATGGTCCTCCCCGTTCAAGACCGCCGTCCCGTCGGACCGCATCTCTTCCAGAAGCTCCCCCTTGGCGGCCATGATCCCCTCCATGGAGCCGACCCCCTCCAGGTGGGCCGGGCCGATGTTGGTGATCACCCCGATGTCCGGATCGCAGATCCGGGTCAGCCGCCGGATCTCCCCCGGATGGTTCATCCCCAGCTCCACCACGGCCCGGCGGTGGTCGGGGGTGAGTTCCAGGAGGGTGAGGGGGAGACCGATCTCATTGTTGAAGTTGCCCCGGGAGGAGAGGGTGTTGAAACGGCCCTCCAGCACGGCGGCGGTCATGGCCCGGGTGGTGGTCTTGCCGTTGGAGCCGGTGACGGCCGCCAATTGGATACCGGCGCGGCGCCGCTGATGGGCGGCGAGCCTTCCCAGCCCTTCGGTGGTCTCCCGGACCGCCACACAGGCGACCCCCCGCCGGCGCCAAAGGTCGATGGGGAAGCCGCCGGCCGCATCGGCGGCGATCAGAACCCCTTTGACGCCGGCCTCCACCACCCCGGGGACGAAGGTGTGGGCGTCGTGGGTCTCCCCCCGGAGGGCGACGAAGAAATCCTTGTCCGTGGCCTTCCGGGAGTCGGTGGAGATCCCGTGAAACACTCGGTCCCCGGGGCCGCTCAGCAGGTCCCCGCCGGTGGCTTCCAGGATCCGGGCGGTGGTCCAGGGGATGGGGGCGTGGGGATCGGTCTCCATGGCGGGCTCCATCGGCGGTTCCTCCGTCGTCACGGTCTCGTCGGGTTCGGATATCGGTCCAGGGCCTTTCGGGCCACGGCGCGGTCGTCGAAGGGGAGCGTCCGGTCGCCGACCACCTGGTAGGTCTCATGCCCCTTTCCGGCGATGAGGAGGATGTCCCCCGGCCGGGAGGCACGCACCCCCAGGTCGATGGCCTTGCGCCGGTCGGGCTCCACGGCGTACCCCGGCGCCGCCGCCTCCGGAAGTTCCTCTGGTGTATACCGGCGCCGGACGGCCGGCCCGGGGGTCCCGGGCCGGGCCACCCCCGGCAGGATGTCGTCGATGATGGCGGTGGGGGGTTCCGTCCTGGGGTTGTCCGAGGTGACGATGGTCAGGTCGGACAGCTCCCCGGCGATCCGGCCCATTTTCGGCCGCTTGTCCCGGTCCCGGTCGCCGCCGCATCCGAAGACGGTGATGATCCTGGCGGCGGCGCGCCGCCGGAGGGTTTGAAGGACGTTCTCCAATGCCGCGGGGGTATGGGCGTAATCGACGTAGACGAACCGGCCGAGGTCGTTTTCCACCGGTTCCAGACGTCCCGGAACCGCCCTCAGCCCCTCGATCCCCTCCCGGATCGCATCCAGGGGGACCCCCAGCGCGATCCCGACCCCCACGGCGCACAGGATGTTCTCCAGGTTGTACCCCCCCACCAGGGCGGACCGGAAATCGAAGGGCCCGGCCGGGGTCCGGATCCGCCCGGCCATCCCGTCGAGTTCATCCCTCGACAGCCGGGCCCATACCCGGTTCTCTTCGCCGTCACCCACGGTGATGCAGGTGAAGGAAATCGCATCGGCCAGCTCCCGCCCCTTGGGATCGTTGCGGTTGACCACCGCGGCGGCCCGCTTGCATCCTCCCCCCAGATGGCGGGTGAAGAGCGACCGTTTGCTCTCCCAGTATCCGGCCATGTCCCGGTGGTGGTCGAGGTGGTCCTGGCTCAGGTTGGTGAAGACCCCCACATCGAAATGGCACCCGTCGAGGCGGTGGAGGTCGAGGGCATGGGAGGAGGCCTCCATGACCACGTGGGTCACCCCCCCGGCCGCCATCTCGGCCAGGATCCGCTGGAGTTCCGGGGCCTCGGGCGTGGTCATGGGCGCCGGCGTGTCCCGCCCGTTGTACCGATAGTTGATGGTGCCGATGACCCCCGCCCGGAATCCGGCCCGGACAAGGATCTTTTCCACGAGGTAGGTCAGGGTGGTCTTGCCGTTGGTGCCGGTGATGCCCACGAGACGAAGGTCCCTGGAGGGGTCCCCATGAAACCGGCCGGAGATGAGGGCCAGGGCGGAACGGGCGTTCTCCACCCCGGCCCAGGGGAGGGCCAGGGATCTCAGTTCCCCGGCCACGCCGTCGAGGCGGTCCCGCTGGACCACCAGGGCGGCGGCGCCGGCGGCCGCGGCCCGAGCCAGGAAGGCGTGCCCGTCGACCTTGAACCCCGGAACGGCCACGAAGAGCCCGCCGGGCGCCATCTCGGCGGATCGGTGGGAGACGAGGCGGATCTCCGGATCGGAGGAAGGGCCGCCCGTGGCGACGGGGAAGGCCGCGGCGGCCAGTCTGGAGAACTTCATCCGGGATTGCCCGACCACCGGGAGGCCGTCAGACGGTTCATCTCCATCCACGGCGGAATGTTCAGATAGTTGAGGGTCTGATTGGCGATCTTCCCGAAGACCGGGGCGGCCACCGTACCGCCGTAATGGTCGGTCTTCGGCTCATCGATGATCACCAGGATGGCCACCGCCGGCCTTTCGGCGGGGACGAAGCCCACGAAAGAGGCGAGATACTTGCCCTCGGCATAGGCCCCGGTCTCGTCGATCTTCTGGGCGGTTCCCGTCTTCCCGCACACGGCGTACCCCTCCAGGGCGGCGTTGCCGCCCGTGCCCCCGTCGTTGACCACCTCTTTCATGATCCCCTTGACGATGGCGGCCGTCTTTGCGGAGATGACCCGGCGGACGGCCTGGGGGCCGAAGGTCTTGATGGGGCGATCGGCCGCGTCGGTCATGGCCCGGACCACGTAGGGCCGCATGAGGAGTCCGTCGTTGGCGATGGCACAGACGGCGGTGATCAGCTGAACGGCCGAGACGGAGAGGCCGTGGCCGAAGGAGATGGTCCCCGTATGGATCTGGGTCCAGCGGGACAGGGGGCTCAGGCTTCCCGAGGTCTCTCCGGGGCAATCGATCCCTGTCTTTTCACCGAAACCGAAATCCCGGAACGCCCGGTAGAGGGGTTCCGGGCCGATGGCCTCGCTGATCTTCACCGCTCCGATGTTGCTGGAGACCTTGATGATCTCCTCCAGGGTCAGCCATCCGTGGGGCTGGGTGTCGTGGATGGTCTCCTCCCCCACCCGGTAGGCGCCGTTTTCACAGAAGAAGATGGCCTCGGAACTCAAGCCTCCGTATTCCAGGGCCGCCGAGGCGCTGAAGATCTTCACCGTCGATCCGGGCTCGAACGCATCGGTGACCGCGCGGTTCCGCCACCGGTTCCGATCGAACTTGTCAAAGGCGTTGGGGTTGAAGAAGGGGTGGTGGGCCACCGCCAGAAGGGCCCCGGTCCGGGGCACCATGACGATGGCGATCCCGGAACTCCCGCCGTGGGCCTTCACCCCCTCTTCCAGGGCCTTTTCGGCGATATACTGGATCGTCCGGTCGATGGTGAGGACCAGGTTGGCGCCGTTGTGATCGGAGAAAACGGCCGCGTCGGAACCGAAGCCGCGGCCCAGGGCATCCTTCAGGACCGTGTATTCGCCGACCCCCCCCTTCAGGTAGGCGTCGTAGTGGAACTCCAGCCCTTCGAGTCCCCTGCCGTCGATGCCGGTGAAGCCGAGGAGCTGGGCCGCCAGCATCCGGTTGGGGTAGAACCGGCTGTGTTCGGGGATGAAGCCGATGCCCCGGAGGTTGAGGCTCCGGACCCGGTCCCGCTCCCTCGGGGTCACCTGGCGTTTGATCCAGGCGAAGGAGCGGTCCGAAGAGAGCTTCCGGTGGAGGGATCTGGAGTTGAGCCGCAGGGCGTCCGCCAGGGACCTGGCGTAGACGTCCGGGGCCTCGACCCTCTTGGGATAGGCGGCCACGGAGGTGACGTCGATGCTCAGGGCCAGCTCCCGTCCGTTGCTGTCGAGGATGGCCCCCCGCTTCCCGGCTCGGGTCAGGGATCGCTCGTACTCCACCGACGCCTTCTGGGAGAGCCAGGACTTCTGAAGGATCTGGACGCAGAAGGCCCGGATCCCGATGGCGCCGAGGAACACACAAAAGAAGATCCCCACCAGGCGGATCCGGAACCTGAGTTCTCTCCGTTTGCCGTTTTTCATGGGCGGTCGGTCAGGGCACCACGATGATCTGATCGGGCCCGGGGGTCCTGAGCCCCAATTGGAACCGGGCGATCTTGGCGATCCGGTCCGGGGATTTCAGACGGGCAAGTTCGATTTTATAGCTGTTCTGGGCGGCCCGGAGGCTCTGGTTGGTCTCCGCGGCCTGGCTGATCTCGTATCCCAGTTGGATGCATTGGACCCGGCACCAGGTATAGAACAGGAGCTGGGCGATGAAGACCCCCAGCACCAGGGTCCAGATCCCGATGACCTTTAGGCTTCGCTCGGATCCCGCCGGCCTGCCGGAGGGGCGGTGATCTTTTCCGCGACCCGGAGCTTCGCGCTTCTCGCCAGGGGATTTCGGCTGATCTCCGCCGACGTCGGCCGAAGGGGCTTCCGGTTCAACCGGCGCAGGGAGGTATTCCCGCCGCAGATACATTTGGGGAACTCTGGCGGACAGCTGCATCCTTTCTCCAATGCCCTTATCTGATGTTTGACAATCCGATCCTCCAGCGAATGGAACGACAGGACGCACAGCCGCCCGCCCCTGTTGAGGATGGCGGCGCCGTCCTTGGCCACCACGTGCTCCATGAACCAGCCGAGCCGGTCCAGCTCCCGGTTCACGGCGATCCTAAGCGCCATGAAGACCCGGGTCGCCGGGTGGATGCGGCCGGATGCCCAGGCCTTTCGCGGCACCGCCCCGCGGACCAGTTCGGACAGCCGGCGGGCGGTCCGGATCTCCCCGCCGGCCCGCTCCCGGATGATCCGGCCGGCGATGGCTTTTGCAAACCGCTCCTCGCCGTACTCCCGGAAGAGGCTCGCAAGCTCCCCCTCGGAAAGGGAGTTGACCAGATCCCCGGCCGTCCGGCGGTCCCGGGTGTCCATCCGCATGTCCAGCGGCTCATCCCGGTCGAAACCGAACCCCCGTCCGCTGTTCCGGATCTGGTGGGAGGAGAGGCCCAGGTCCATGAGGATTCCGTCCACCGAACCGATCCCCAGCTCCGACAGAATCTCCGGCAGGGAGACGAAATTGGCCCGAAAGACCTTGACGTTCTCCCCCAGCGGCGCAAGGACCGCCTCGGCGTTCAGCACGGCCTCCAGGTCCTGGTCGAGGCCGATCAGGAGGCCGCCGGGGAGGATCCGCTCGCAAATGGCGCCGGCGTGGCCGGCCCCGCCCAGGGTGCAATCGACATAGACGCCGCCGGGGCGGGGAGCCATGGACCGGAGCACTTCGTCCCCCATGACCGGCACATGCTCGTAGGCCGTTCTCAAAGAACCACGTCTGGGCTACAGCCCCAGCTTGGCGATCTCGTTTCTGATCTCCTCCTGTTTCATGTCCTCTTCCATGAGCCGGTTCTCCTCCTCCCACTGGATCAAGGACCAGATTTCGAAATGGTTGAGCACCCCCACCAACACGATATCTTTATCAAGTTCCGCATAATGTCGCAATACCGGAGGGATCAAAATCCGGCCCTGCTTGTCGCAGACACAGTCGGAGGCGCCGCCCACGAAGACCCGTCTGAAGCGGCGCATGTTGTCATTCTGTTCGGAGAGGGAGAGGACCCGGTTCTCGATCTTGTTCCACTCCGTATAGGTGTAGGCGAACAGGCACCGATCCATCCGGGAGACCATGACCCCGTTCCCGCCGCCGGCCTTGATGACATCCCGAAAGCGCGACGGAATGATGATCCGCCCTTTGTCGTCGATGGTATGGAACGAGCTTCCCCGGAACATGGGACAACATTACCTCCACTTTCCTCCACGTTTCCCCAATTAATATATATTATGGAGGCATTGTCAACGAAAAAGAACCACCCGACATGCCGGAACGACTCGATTCTTTTTAGATTCATAGGATTGCAATTTTCCATGGTTCTCCTCATCGGGTGGCGTAAAGTGGAGTTGCCGTACATCCCTCTCTTCCCATAAAAGCGTGTCGGAATCAATAGGGTTTCCGGTGTATTCGGGCGTAGAGATATCCTACTGAGAGGATCCGGCGGGCGTGGACGGCCGATGACTTCCGGGAAACACGCCTCGTCGGGGAGGGCCGCGGCCCCGGTCCGCAAGGCCGGGGGCATGATTGACTTTTTGTCCATCATCCCCTAATGGATGGGGTAGGCTCCCCCTTTGGGAAAGGGCCCTGGAAAGGCAGCCCCTCTTTTGCAACCCATGCCGAAACGGACCGCCGCCATGAAAAAACCGAAACGCTCCCTCCACCCGGTCACCATCACCGTCATCGTCGTCCTCTCCGGGATCTTCGCCCGCTTCTTCGGGATCCCCTTTCTGGACCTGATGGAACTCAAGACCATCGACCTGCGGTTCGCCTCCAGGGGCGCGGTTGCGCCCCAGCCGCCGGTGGTTCTGGCCACCATCGATGAGAAGAGCATCGCCCGGGAAGGGAAGTGGATCTGGCCCCGGTCCAAGTTCGCCCTCCTCACACGGAAGCTGTCCGAGGCCGGCACCCGGGTGATCGCCTATGATGTGGGATTCCTGGAGCGGGACGACGATGACCGCCGGATGGTCCGGACCATCGAGCAGTTCCGCCGGTGGATGGCGGAATCGAATCTGGGAGGGGAGGACCTGGAGCCGTTCCTCGGCCGGTTGGCCAAGGAGGCCGACAACGATCGCATGCTGGCCGAGGCCATCCGATCGAGTTCGGCCAAGGTGGTGCTGGGCTATTTCTTCCAGATGGAGTTCGAGGAGACCCAGCATCTTACCGAGGCCGAGATCGCCCGGCACATTCGAAACGTATCGGGATCGAAGTTCAGCTTTGAACACTACACATCGCCGGAGGCCCAGGAGGTCAACCTGGCCGAGGCCTACCACCCCCAGTCCAACGTGGACATCATCGCCGAGTCGACGGACTATGCCGGCTATTTCAACATGTTCCCGGACCCGGACGGATCTGTGCGCTGGATCAACGCCGTCCTCCGGTGCAACGATGTCCTCTACGCCCCCCTCTCCCTGATGGCGGTGAGCGCGTTTCTGGACGAGCCGCTGTCCGTCCGGGTGGCGGAGTACGGGATCGACCGTCTCCTCGTGGGGGATCGGTCCATCCCCGTGGATGAATTCGGCCGGGTCCTGATCAACTACCGGGGGCCGGAGGATACCTTTCTCCACATTCCGGTGACGGATATCCTGAACGACCGGGTGCCCCCGGAGGCGCTCCAGGACAAAATCGTCCTGGTGGGGGCCACGGCGGTGGGCATCTACGATCTGCGGGTGACCCCCTTCGGAAACATCTTCCCGGGACTGGAGATCCACGCCAATATCATCGACAGCGTTTTGGCGGGAGACTTCCTCCGCCAGCCGGCCTGGATCGCCTTCTTCGATGTCCTGGCGATCCTGGCGGCGGGGCTGATCCTCGGCGTCGCCCTGCCCCGGGCCGGGGTGATCTCCGGAAGCGCGGTGGCCGTGGTCCTCTTCGCCGGGTATATCCTGCTGGCCCAGTACCTGTTCAACATCCGGGGGCTGATCCTCAACCTGATCTACCCCTTGAGCGTCATCGCGGTCCTCTACGTGGGGATCACCGTCTACCGCTACTTCGTGGAGACGAAGCAGAGACGGTTCATCCGGGACGCCTTCTCCACCTATCTCGCCCCTTCCGTGGTCAGGCAGCTCATCGAATCTCCGGAAAAGCTGGAGCTGGGCGGCGAGGAGCGGGTGATCACGGCGTTCTTCTCCGATGTCCAGGGCTTCACCAGCATCGCCGAGAAGCTCGCCCCCCCGGAACTGGTGGAGATGCTCAACGAGTTTCTCACGGAGATGACCGACATCATCCTGCGCCACATGGGGACCGTGGACAAGTTCGAAGGAGACGCCATCATCGCCTTTTTCGGCGCCCCCAACGATCTCCCCAACCAGGCCCTGTCGGCCTGCGCGGCGAGCATCGAGATGCAGGCGCGCCTGGTGGAGTTGCGGAGGATCTGGCGGGAGGCGGGAAAGCCGGAACTCCGGATGCGGATCGGCCTCCATACGGGGCAGGCCGTGGTGGGGAACATGGGATCGAAAAACCGGATGGATTACACCATGATGGGGGATACGGTCAATACCGCGGCACGGCTGGAGGGGGTGAACAAGGTGTACGGCACCTATCTTCTCATCGGCGACCGCACCGCCGCCGAGGCGGGGCCGGAGCTGATGACCCGGGAGATCGACACCATCCAGGTGATGGGCCGGGTCGCCCCCATCACCGTTCATGAGCTGCTGGGATACCGGAAGGATATGGACGAGTCGACCCGGGAGACGGTGGCCCGCTATCTGTCCGGGCTCGCCGCCTACCGGAAGAGGGAGTGGCAGGCGGCCATCGGCCATTTCGAAGAAGCCCTGGCGATGACCCCCGACGACGCCCCCTCCCGGACCATGGTGGACCGGTGCCGAACCTACCTCGACACACCTCCGTCCGAGGATTGGAACGGCGCCTTCGGCATGACCACCAAGTAGGCTTTCGGCCCCGGTTCAGACGCCCTTACGGGGCTCTCCTCTCCGGCGGAAGGTTCTTTCAGATCCCGGCCTTGTTCCGGATCGTCTCGGCCATGTTGGTCGCCTCCCAGGTGAACTCCTTTTCGGTGCGACCGAAATGGCCGTACGCGGCGGTCTTTCCGTAGATGGGACGGAGCAGGTCGAGGTACTCGATGATGGCCCGTGGACGAAGATCGAACACCTCGACGATGATCTCCCGAACCCGGGACTCGGGGACGGCCCCCGTTCCCATGAGATCCACCAGCACCGATACCGGCTGGGCCACGCCGATGGCGTAGGCGATCTGGACCTCGCACTTTTTGGCCACGCCGGCCGCGACAATGTTCTTGGCGATGTGCCGGGCCATGTAGGAGCCGCTGCGATCGACCTTGGAGGGATCCTTGCCGGAAAAGCATCCCCCCCCGTGGCTTCCGTGGCCGCCGTAGGTGTCGACGATGATCTTCCGGCCGGTGAGGCCGCAGTCCCCCATGGGGCCCCCCACCACGAAACGGCCGGTGGCGTTGATATAGTACCGGGTGTCTCCGTCCACCATCTGCCGGGGGACCACCTTCTTGATCACCTCCTCGACGAGGGCCTCCTTGAGTTCTCCGTGGCTGACGTCGGGCTTGTGCTGGGCCGCGATCACGACGGTATCGACCCGCTTGGGGGTTCCGTTCTCGTACTCGATGGTCACCTGCGACTTGCCGTCCGGACGCAGGAAATCGAGCGCCCCGTTCTTCCGGACGGTGGAGAGCCGGCGGCAGAGTTTATGGGCGAAGATGATGGGCATGGGCATCATCTCCGGCGTCTCGTCACAGGCAAAACCGAACATCAGCCCCTGGTCCCCGGCCCCCTGTTCAAGCCCCATCTTGGCGGCCGTCCCCTGGGCGATGTCCGGGGACTGCTGGTCGATGCTGGTGATGACCGAACAGGTCTGCCAGTCGAAACCCATCTGGGAAGAGTGGTAGCCGATATCCTTGATGGTGTTCCGGACGATCTGGGGCATGTCCACATAGCAGTCGGTGGTGATCTCCCCGGCGATGAAGGCCAGACCGGTGGTCACCAGGGTCTCGCAGGCCACGCGGCAGTTCCGGTCCTGGGCCATGATGGCGTCGAGGATGGCATCGGACACCCCGTCGGCGACCTTGTCTGGATGGCCCTCGGTGACGGACTCCGAGGTGAAAAAATAGGATTCTTTGCTCATGGCGTTCTCTCTTTTTGGCGTTGACGAATGGCGGAGCCCAGAATCGCCCCGCTCACGGCTCCAATACCATGTTGTCGATCAGCCGGGTCTTTCCGATCTTCACGGCCAGGGCCATCAGGACGGGGCCGGAGACGGCCTCCACATCCTCCAGGGTCTCGGGGTCCGCCACGGCGATGTAGTCGACGGAAGCCTGGGGATGGGCGGTGATCCGTTGAACCGCCGCCGCGATGAGACGGGCGGCGCTTGTCTCCCCTCCCTGGATCATTCGCCTCGCCGCCTCCAGACTCCCATGGAGAGACAGGGCGCTCTCCCGCTGGTCCGGGGCGAGGTAGGCGTTTCTCGAACTCATGGCCAGCCCGTCGGACTCCCGGACCGTCGGCTCGCCGAGGATCCGGATGTCGAAATCGAGATCCCGGACCATGCGCCGGATGACCATCAGCTGCTGGTAGTCCTTCCGTCCGAAGACGGCCAGGTGGGGTTTCACGATGTTGAAGAGCTTGGCCACCACCGTGGCCACGCCCCGGAAATGGACGGGCCGGGACCTGCCGCAGAGGTGGAGGGGCAGTTTATCCAGTTGGATAAAGGTCTGGTACCCCTCCGGGTAGAGGTCGGTCTCCCGGGGACTGAAGATCACGTCCACCCCGGCGCGCTCGGAAATGGCGCAGTCGTTGGCAAAATCCCTGGGATAGGAGGCCAGGTCCTCCCCCGGCCCG
The DNA here is from genome assembly GCA_964431545.1 of uncultured Desulfobacteraceae bacterium. Taxonomy (GTDB): domain Bacteria; phylum Desulfobacterota; class Desulfobacteria; order Desulfobacterales; family JAABSP01; genus CAYSLC01. The sequence continues at coordinate 39,894 of CAYSLC010000010.1, forward strand.
AACTGGGTCGGGTTGACGAAAATGCTCACCACCACGCACCCTGAAAGCTCCCGTGCGCGCCGGATCAGAGACAGGTGGCCTTCGTGGAGATACCCCATGGTGGGCACGAGGCCGATTATCCGCCCGCTGTCGCGGACCTGGTCGGCGTGGCGCTGCATCGCTCTCGGCTCGGTGATGATGTCCAACGGCGCTCCCAAAAGAAAACCAAGTCCGGCGCGGAACTTGGCTTGCGTTACTCCATCATAAGCTGGTATGATTACACCAGCTTCAGCTCTGTGTCAACAGAACTTCGGGCGCCCTTTCCGTGGCGAAAAGGCGCTTGCGATCCCCCCCGATTCCCTGATTCACCAACCGCCAACCCCAAGAAAGGAGGCGCAATGGCCATCATCACCATCTCCCGACAGTTCGGTGCCGGAGGCCGGACCCTGGGCAACCGGGTCGCCGAAGACCTCAACTACTCCCTGGTGGACGAGGACATCATCGAGCGGGTGGCCCAGGAGGCCAACGTATCGACCACCTGGGTCAAATCGATCGAAAACGAGGCCGGCGGCCTGCTGCTTCGGTACATATCGGGGCTCGGTCCGTTCCGGAAATCCTATGTGGACCGGCTTTCGGAACATAAACGGGGGTACATCGACGGCCACATCTACGTGCAGCTGCTCACCAAGATCATCGGCCAGATCGGTGAAGAGGGCAACGTGGTGATCATCGGACGGGGGGGGCAGTACATCCTCCACGACAACCCCGACGCCCGCCATCTCCTGCTGGTGGCGGACCACCCCGACCGGGTCGGTTTCATGGAGAAGAACTACAACCTCTCCACCAAGCAGGCCACCATCGTGGTGGACAAACAGGGAAAACGCAGGGCCAACCTCTACAAATACTTCGGGAAGGTCGATTATAACAAGCCGGGCCTCTACCACCTGGTGCTCAACATGAGCAAGCTGAGCATGGCACAGGCCGTGGCCTCGGTGCGAGGGCTCGTCTCCGCCTAAGCCCGTCCGCCTAAAGGGTTTTGTGGCGTTTCTGGTCCCAGACCAGGAAGAGAAGCCCGGCCACGCCCGAGAGGATCGAGCCGCTCAACACCCCCAGTTTGGAGTAGTTGAGCATCTCCGGATCGAAGAAGCTGAGACCGGAGATGAACAGGGACATGGTGAAACCGATCCCCCCCAGCATGGCGGCGCCCCAGATTTGGGCCCATCGTACCTCCTCGGGGAGGGAAGCGACGCCGCTCTTGACCGCCGCATAGGAGGCGATGAAGATCCCCACCGGCTTTCCCACCAGCAGGCCGAGAAGGATGCCGATGGTTACGGGATGGGACATCGCCGAAATGGTGAGGCCGTGGAGGGAGAGGCCGGCGTTTCCGAAGGCGAAGACCGGCAGGATCAGAAAAGCCACCCAGGGATGGAGCGCGTGTTCCAGACGCTGGAGCGGGGTCTCCACGTCGTGGCAGGCCTTCTCCAACGAGTGGACGGCGTTCAGGTGGGTGGGCTCCAGGAGAATCGAGTACCAGTATTCGCTGAGCCGCTCGTTGTAGGTGAGCCGCTCCATGATTCGGTTGACCCGCCGGATGAATCGGCCGGAGCTGAACTTGGCCCGGGCCGGAACCAGCAGGGCCACCACCACGCCGGCCACGGTGGCGTGGACCCCGGATCCCAGCACCGCGATCCAGGTGAATATCCCCATGACGATGTAGAAGGAGAGCCACCGGACCCAGAGCAGGTTCCCGATGACCAAAATCAGCACACAGATGATGGCCGCCATCAGATAGCTCATGTGGATGGTCTTGGTATAGAAGATGGCGATGATGGCCACGGCGCCCAGGTCGTCGGCGATGGCGAACGCGGCCAGGAAGATCCGCAGCCCCACCGGCAGCTTCCGGCCGAACAGGGCGATGGCGCCCAGGGAGAAGGCGATGTCCGTGGCCACGGGAATTCCCCATCCCACCGACGTGGCGGTGCCCCAGTTGAAGGCCATGTAGACGATCCCCGGCACCACCATGCCGCCGGCGGCGGCGATCACCGGAAGAAGCGCCATTTTCGGCGTGGCCAGCTCCCCCACCAGGATCTCCCGCTTGATCTCCAGCCCCACGGTGAAGAAGAACAGGGCCATGAGACCGTCGTTGACCCAGTGGAGAAAAGTGGTGGAGAAATCAAAGTGGCCGATCACCAGCGCCAGGTGGGTGTGGAGCAGATGGTGGTAGTGCTCCGATAGAAATGAGTTGGCCCAGTAGACCGCGCTGACGGAAGCGAAAAGCAGCAGCAGGCTGCTCACCACCTCCCGGCTGAAGAACCACTGGGAGGGCTGGAAAGTCTGGTCATCGCCGTCGATCGCTTCCCGGCCGTCGTCCGTTCCGATCTCTCTGTCTGTCATAACCTCTCCCTACGCCTTTGCAGATTCAGTTGGCCGCCTGGTCTTCGAAAAGCGAGCGAAGATCCGGGTGGTGGCGGATCACCTGGACGAACTGCTCGGTGCGATGATCGAGCCGGCTCTTCACCACCCGGAGCAGCCGCTGGTAGAAGATGGACCCCATCTGGAGGTCCGAATCGAGCAGTTGTTTCATCTTCCGCCCCCGCACCGAATAGACCTGGCAGGCCTCGGCGCAGACCGCTTCGGAGGTATAGCTTTTCCCGTCGAGCATGGAGGACCACCCGAAGGAGTAGCCGGGCTTCACCGAGCCGACGGCCACGGTGATCTCATCGGACATCTTCTGCTCGAACAAAATCTTGCCCCTGCGGAGCATATAGAACCGATCCGCGTGGTCCCCCTGACGGAAGACCATCTCCCGCTCCTCGAAATTGAGCACATCGACCATGGGGCAAAGCTTCTCCCGCATCTCGTCGGTCATGTAGCCGAGCATGACGATCTTTTTCAGGTCTTCGTTGGTGACCATGCCGTAGTCCCTTTCCCCTCCCCGATGATGGTTGGACCTGCGTCCCTTACCGGATCAAAACCAGCAGAACAAAGAGGAGCACCGCCGCGGCGGCCCCCACGCCCATCGGCCAGGAACCGGTTTCAAAGGCGGCGTAGAGCCTCCCCTTCAACCGATTGAGGCCATCCCGATCCATCCCCCGGTACGCCTTGTACGGCACGACGAAGACCAGCAGGAGGATCTGCGGCGCCTCCCTCACGAACATGGCCAGAAAGCCGGGCAGCCTCCTGGCGAAGAACCGGTCGCAGACCTCGTTGATCCCGTTCAAACGGGTATCCAGGAGGGCGAAGATCCGGGACGCGCCGAGCCGGTAGAACCAGTCGGTATCGAGGTTGATGGCCCGCATCTCCGCCGGGTAATTGCCGGAGAGGATCAGCAGACAGAAGGCCAGAGCCCCGAACATGAGCAATTGCAGCTGGCCCACCACATGGGCGCCCGTATAGGGGAGGTAGTGGACCGGATAGGGGAGAATATCGTAGAGCGGCTTGGGGTAGACGCCGATGAAGACGCACAGAAAGGCGGCCATCCCCATGGCCAGAAGCATGTTTTTCGGGGGCTCCCGGGCCTCGATCCCAGGGTCGTGGCTGAAAAAGGTGAAGTAGGGGACCTTGATGCCGGCGTGGTGAAAGACGCCGGCCGAGGCGAACTGGAGCATGAGCCAGACCACGGCCAGGTGGTTGTGGGCGGCGGCCCCCACGATCATCGACTTGCTGACGAACCCGCTGAACAGCGGAAACGCCGAGATGGAGGCGGCCCCCACCACGCAGAAGAGGCAGGTCAGGGGCATGGTCTTGTAGAGGCCGCCCAGATCGGTGCACCGGATCCTTCCCGTGACGTGGAGCACCGAGCCCGCCGCCATGAAGAGCAGGGCCTTGTAGAGGATATGGCAGAAGGCGTGGGAGACGGTCCCGTTGATGGCCAGCTGGGTGCCGATGCCCACCCCGCAGAGCATGAACCCCACCTGGTTGATGAGGCTGTAGGCGAGGACCCTTCGGATGTCGTTTTCGAGCACGGCGTAGAAGATGGGGATCGCCGTCATCAGGGCCCCGAGCCAGATGAGGAGTTCCGTCCCCGGGAAGATCCGGGCCATCACATAGACGGCGCTCTTGGTGGTGAAGGCGCTCAGGAAGACCGCCCCGGCCACGGTGGCCTCCGGGTAGGCGTCCTGAAGCCACGGGTGGAGGGGCGGGATGGCGGCGTTGACGGCGACGCCGATGAAGATCAGCCACGTCTCCGGAGAGCCGAGGACCATCCGGCCGAAGGTGAGTTCCCCGGTCTTCTGGACATAGAGGACCACCCCCGCCAGGAGGAAGAGGCCGCCGGCGATGTGGACCAGGATATACCGGAACGCCGCCTTCCGGGAGGCCGGCGTCCGCCGGGCCAGAATCAGGAAGGTGGAGGCCACCGCCATGATCTCCCAGAAAACATAGAGGGTGAAGAGGTCCCCGGCGAAGACCACCCCGATGCCGCCCCCCGCGTAGGTGAATCCGGCCACGTACTGAACGGGATCATCGGCGGTGAGCGCATAGATGATGGAGATGAACGTGATGAGGGTGAAGATGTAGCCGAAGACCCGGCTCAGCCGGTCGACCCGGCCCAGGATCAACCGGTAATCGAACAGGTAAAGCTCCCAGTGGATCCCCTCGGGGACCGCCGTCAGGATATAGAAGGAGACGGCGGGGATGAGCAGCATCCAGGCCGTCCTCGCCCGCCCCCTGAGCAGGGGGATGAAGAGCGCGCCGATGATGAAGATCAGGGCCGGGGGGGTCCCGGTCAGCAATGTCTGGACCATAGCCTCCTCGACGACGGCCGCTTAGGGGGACGGATCATAGTAATCCTCGTCCCGCCGGACCACTTTTCGAAGCAGTTTGGCGATGTAGATGAGCGAAACACAGGAGACGAAGCCGTAGCTGGCGAAGAAGCCGAAGGATCCCTCCCAGGGGAACTCCGGGTGCTTGTGGATGAACAGCTCCGCCACCAGCAAAAGGCCGAGGCTGACAAAGAAGGTTCCCAGCAGCCGACGGACGTTCTCCGGTTTGTCGAAGATGTGGTCTTTTTTCTCCTTCATGGGTCGCTCCCCTCCCCCGCCGGGGCGTTTAGAAGAGGCTCCTGAGAAAGATGAACCCCAGGTGGATCACCGACACGATCACAACAATGTAAAAGGCCCCGGTGTACCCGGGCACCGGTTCATGGCTCAGGACCATTTTTTCCTTTTCACTCATTCATGCGCCTCTGTTGGCTTATTGCCATGTCATTGTCCGCCCTCTATCCGGTACCCAGGATCTGTTCGACGGCCAGCCTCGCCAGGTCCAGGAACGGCCGGGGATAAAAAAACAGCCATATGGATGCGAACGCGGTGAGCTTGAGCGGCAGCAGGCACCAGATGGGCGCCTCCTCGACCCCCGGCTCGAACCGGGATTCCCCCGGCAGGGGAAAGAAGGCCCGGTAGACCACGGGAAGGAAGTAGACCGCGTTGAGAAACGAACTCGAGAGGATGACCACGAGCATGATGATCCGGTCCGCCTCGATGGTCCCCAGGACCAAAAACCACTTGCTGATGAAGCCCCCGCACGGCGGCAGCCCGATGACGCTCAGGGAGCCGATGAAAAAGGCGGTCATGGTGACGGGCATCCGCCGCCCGATGCCGGCCATGTCGCTGATGTTCTTGATGCCGGTGGCCACGAAGATCGCGCCGGCGCAGAAAAAGAGCGTGATCTTCCCGAAGGCGTGCATGGCGATGTGGAGCATCCCCCCGGCCAGCCCCTGGGGAGACAGCAGCGCGGCCCCCAAAACGATGTAGGAGAGCTGGCCGATGGTGGAGAACGCGAGCCGCCGCTTGAGGCCGTCCTGGGACATGGCGATGAGGGAGGCCAGGATGACGGTGACGGCGGCGATGCCGGCGGCCACCGATCCCAGTCCGAGATCCGCCAGCCGCTCCACGCCGAAGATGCCGGTCACCACCCGGAAGATGGAAAAGGCCCCCACTTTGACCACCGCCACGGCGTGGAGCAGCGCGCTCACCGGGGTGGGCGCCACCATGGCCGCGGGGAGCCAGGAGTGAAAGGGCATGACCCCGGCCTTGGCGAACCCGAAGATGAAGAGGACCAGCAGAACGGCCATGGCGCCGGGGCCCACCGGCCGGGAGAAGACGCCGTTGGGACCGAAATCGAGGGTCCCCGCCGACAGGTAGGTGAAGACCATGGCCGGCAGCACCAGCGCGATGGAGGAGCCGACGATGTAAAGCAGGTACTTCCGGCCGGACCGCCTCGCCTCCTCGTCCTGGTGGTGGGTGACCAGGGGATAGGTGGCGAAGGAGAGCATCTCGTAGAAGAGGTAGAGGGTGAAGAGGTTCGCCGAAAAGGCGACGCCCACGGTGGCGGAGAGGGAGAGGGCGAAGAAACAGAAGTACCGTGTCTGGCTGTGCTCCTTCAGCCCGCGCATGTACCCCACCGAGTAGGCGGAGGTGACGATCCACAGGAAGCTCGACACCAGGGCGAAGAGCAGGCCGAAGGCGTCGACGCTGAACTTCAGCGGGATCCCGGGCAGGGCCGGAGCCACGGTGTACTCGAGCTTCGCGCCGGCGAGCACCGCCGGAACCATGGAAGCGACCACCAGAAACTTGGCGAAGGCGGCGGCAAAGGTACACCCCTCCCGGAGATTGGGCCGACGGCGGGAGGCGATGATCAGCGGCACGGCCAGAATCGAAATGAGGACGGCGGCGAGGGGTTTGGCCGAGATGAGGATGTCCATAGGCGTCAGCGGGTTTCCGGTCCGGTTAGCTGATCCGCATCGGTATCGCGTGTTGCAGGATCTGGGTGACGATCTCCCCGGAATAGAGCCCCAGGGCGATGATCAGGGCGACGACCACCAGAAGCGGTGCCACCATCCACGCCGACGCCTCCGCCGGCCCGGCGCCGGAGGCGCCGTGGCCGCCATGGTCCCGGTGGTTCGGCTCATAATAGGCGATCTCGAAGATCCGAAAGAAGAGGATCACGTTGACCAGGCTGCTGAAGAGCAGGGCGGCCACGAACCCCCAGTGTCCGGCGGCGATCCCCCCGCTGATCAGGTACCATTTGGAGAAGAAACCGCAGGTGGGGGGCACGCCGATGATGGAGAGGGCTCCGGCCACAAAACCGGCCATGGATAACGGCATTTTCCGGAACATCCCCTCCATGCCCGCCAGCCGGTCGTCCCTGAGCCGGGACAGGAACGCCCCGGCAGCCAGGAAGACGCAGAGGGTCATGACGGCGTCATTGACGATGTGGAGCATGGCGCCGGTGATCCCGGCCCGGTTGCCGAGCCAGAATCCGCCCACCATGTACCCCACCTCGGCCACGATGATGTAGGAGAGCATCCGCTTGAGCCGGTTCTGGGACAACGCCAGGATCGATCCCATCACGATGCCCGCCACCGAAAGCCAGACCATGGCGTCGCCGATGCCCAACGCCCCGAAGGCGAAGGCCGGACCGAAGACGGAGAGGGTGATCCGGATCATCACATAGACCATCACCTTGGTGGTCAGGGGCGCGACGAGGATCCCGGCGGCCGACGGGGAGAAGCCGTAGGCATTGGGAAGCCAGATGTGGAGCGGAAAGAAGGCCATTTTCACGAAGAGGCCGGTCATGCACAGGAAGAAGGCGAAGACCACCACCTTGGAATCCTGGACGGCGGGAAGGCGGGCGGCGAGGTCGGCCATGTTGAGGGTTCCGGTGGCCAGATAAAGGTAGCCGACGCCCAACAGGTAGAAGCTCGCCCCGATGGTCCCCATGAGGATGTAGTTGAGGCCCGCCAAGGGCGCCCGGTCGGGCCCCATGCCGATGAGGGCGTACCCGGTCAGGGAGGCGATCTCCAGCAGCACATAGAGGTTGAAGGCGTCGCCGGTGACCAGCATCCCCGCCAGCCCGGTGAGAAAGAGGATGAACAGCGTATAGAAGGCGCCCGTTTTTTCGGCGAAGTGCCTCTCCACCCGGGGCCGGGTGGCGAAGAGCCCGAGAAAGGCCACCGCCATGACCACCGTCAGCACCAGGGCGTTGAAATGGTCCACCTGGTAGGCGATCCCCCACGGGGGGGCCCAGCCGCCCATGGGGTAGGAGACGGGCCCCCGCCCCACCACCCGGACCAGCAGGCCGATGGACATGATAAGACCCGCCCCGAGAGAGACCAGGGCAATGGGAAAACAGAGGCGCCGGTCGAGCCACCCGAAAAAGGCGATGAGGAAAGCCGAGAGGAGGGGAACGATCACCACCAGCGCCGGCAGGTGTTCCGTCATGAGCCCTCCCCCGATTCAAAGGCCGACTCCCGGATCTGGTCGTTGATCTCATCCTCCTCCAGGGTTCCGTACCGCTGATAGACCTTGATGGCCAGGGCCAACGCCACGCCGAGGGTCGCCACCGAGACGACGATGGCGGTCAGCATCAGCACATGGGGCAGCGGGTTGATGTAGTCGGCGGCATGGACGGCGTGGTGCCCCTCCCCGTGGAAGAGGATGGGCAGGGTGGCGTTCCGTTTGACCCCCGTGGAGATGAAAAAGAGGATGATGGAGGTCTGGAAGATGTTCATGCCGATGATCTTTTTGACGTAGTTGCCCTTGGCGATCATCGCGTAGAGCCCGATCATCATGAGGGTGATGTAGGCCCAGTAGTTGTATTTGGCCAGGATCCCGGAGAACAGGTCGCCCATCGATCAGAGCCCTTCGTCGTGTTTTCCCGCCGAGGCGACGTTGTAGTAGATCCAGACCATGGCCGCCATGACCGAGAGTCCGACGCCGATCTCCACCACCAGGATCCCGAGGGACCGGGCGTAGACCGGGTCCACCCGGAAGACGGGGGTCAGCCCCGCATAATCGAGGAAGACGGCGCCCAGAAGGAGGCAGAGCGCGCCGGTCCCGGCATAGAGGAAGACGCCCGCGGCACAGAGGAACGCGCTGACCCGCTCCCCCATCCGCTCCAGGGAGCGTCTGAGGTTCTGGGAGAGGGCGTAGAGGATGATGGACGCCCCGAGGATGACGCCCCCTTGGAAACCGCCCCCCGGGCTGTGGTGGCCGTGGCCGATCACATAGAGGGCGAAGAGCTGAATAAAGGGGATGATAAGACGGGTGGTGGTCCGGAGGATCACGTCGTAGGGGACCCATTGAGAGTCGATCCGCTCGAACTCCGCCGATCCCTCGGGGAACCGGCCCCCCTTCCGGATCCGAAACGTGATGCCCGTGGAGATATGGCGATAGAACCGGGCATCCTCCGTCTCTTCGCGCCGAAGAAGCCTCAGAAGGAAGAAGCAGGCCACGGCGGCGGTGAACACCACCGTGGTCTCGAACATGGTGTCGTACCCCCGGTAGTCGGCCAGCACCGCGGTGACGATGTTGGGCACGTCGGTCTCCTCCATGGCGTGCTCGATGTAGTGGGGGGAGACGTGGACCGACGGGGGGGAGGCGGGGTTTCCGAAGGCGGGAAAATCGGTCGTTCCCCACACCAGGAGGCCGCCGGCCACCAGGACGGTGAAGAGGGCCAGCCCCTTCAATCCTTGGTCCTCCGGGTGGTCCGAAAAACGGCGGCCACAAAGAGGACGGTGCTCACACCGGCTCCCACGGAGGCTTCGGTGAAGGCCACGTCCACCGCCCCCATGATGGCCCAGAGCAGACACATCATGAAGCTGTAGGCGCCGAAGAGGATTCCGGCGCCCAGCAGATCCCGCACGGTGATGGCCGCCACGCCGATGGCGATCACGAAGAGAAGGATGATGGTATCGAGCTGCCAGATCATGGGAGGGCTTACTCCTTGCGCTCTTCCTGGGTCCAGGGGTCCATGCCGGCCCGCACCCCGGCATCCACGATGGCGTGGGTGGCGGTGGGGCTGGTGATGAAAACGAAGACCACGATCAGAATGATCTTGAGGCTGGTCAGCACCGCGCCCAGGGAGAAATCCTCCAGAGTGTGGATCGCGATGCCGAGCATGGCCATCAACAGGCCCATGGTGTCGAGCTTCCCCGCCGGATGGAGCCTTGAATAGAAATCGGGAAGGCGGATGATCCCCACGGCGCCCCCCGTGAAAAAGACCAGGCCGGCCACCACACACAGGGCGGCGATGATGTTCATCCGTCTCCCCTTCCCGGTTTGTCCCGCCGCCTACTGTTTCGCTTCATCATAGAGCCCTTTCCGCTTCTGGAAATATCGGGATGCCGCCAGCACCGCGATGAAGTTGAGCATGGCATAGGCCAGCGCGATGTCCACGAACATGTCCACCCGGCCGTAGATCACCCCGATGAGGATCAAAAGCGCGGTGGTCTTGCTGCCGATGGCATTGGCGCCGATCATCCGGTCGAGCACGGTGGGTCCCGCCACGGCCCGGTAGAGGGAAAGGACGATGATCAGGGCGAGGTAGACGGCGGCGACCAGAAAGAAGGTTTCCATGCCCAAGCGCTACTCGTCGAACATTTCGGCGATCCTCGCCTCCATGATCCACGGCAGGGTTTTCCCCGATTCGATGTCGATCACGTGGAAGGCGATGTGCCCGTAGAGGGAGACATTGATGGTGATGGTCCCGGGGGTGAGGGTGATGGAGTTGGCGAGGGTCACCCGGGCCATGTCGCTTTTCAGTCGGGAGTCGAATTCAAGAATCCGGGGATCGATCAGCTCCATCATCCGGGGATGGAAGACCAGGTACATCACATGGATATTGGCGACGAAGACCTGGTAGAGGAGCCACGGAATATAGAGAATGAAACGGTACCAGAGGATCGGCATCCGGCGCAGATCGGGGCTCGGCAGCAGGAGATCCGCCGAGAAGAAGGCCACCAGCGCGCAGGAGACCAGGCCGAGGCCGATGTGGAAGGGATCGAGCTTACCGGAGAGGAGAAGCCAGATCACCATCAGGATGGCGAAGGTGATGATGGTTCCGCCGACGGTTCGCTCGGACGGCTTGGGGACGCGACCATACCCTCTGCCGGGGGCGTTTTCGGGCTCTCGATCCGTGGTTTGAATGTTCTGATCGGCCACCTGCGAATGCTCCTCCCGTCAGTTGAAAAACGCCAGTCCAATGCGCGCCGGTCGGTTTGAGCCCGAAATTACTGGTCCTTTTCATATCGATTCTCGGACCAAATTTCAAGTGGTTTTCTGATG
>CAYSLC010000010.1:51038-52384 GCA_964431545.1 uncultured Desulfobacteraceae bacterium
TTACTGGTCCTTTTCATATCGATTCTCGGACCAAATTTCAAGTGGTTTTCTGATGAGAACCCCGACGACCTCCGCCAGGGGCCGTCCGAGCAAAAAAGGGAGGACCTCCGCTTTTACGGCCCCCTTTTCCTGGAGCAGGGCCCGGAGGTGGCGGTCATAGGCGACCATCTCCCCGAGTTCGGATCTTTCCGCGGGACCGCCCCCCCGAACCCGTCGGACCGCTTCGGCGGGATCACACCGGCGTTGATGATCCGCCACCAGATCCCAGAGGCCCTCCACCCGGGCGATCAGGTCCCGGCGGGTGAGACGTTCCCGTCCATAGGACACCTCGATGGCCCGGGTATCCCAGCACGCCAGCAGCCGGCACTCCAGGGGCCGGTGGTCGTAAATCGCGCAGGCCCCCCCGGCGGGGTCCGATTCCCGGAAAAAGTGGCAGGTCGTGGTACCGGTTCGGCCCTTGATCTTGATGATATCGGTCGGAGCGGGGATCACTCCCCCGGCGACATTGTCATGGACCGGTTCCCCCCGGCGCAGGGTGACCAGATACCGGAGGGCAAGGCCCCCCCCTTCGACCAGGGCCCGGTCCTCCAGGTGGAGGGCCGGGCCCCCTTTTCGGCAGCAGGTGCCGCAGCGCCCGCACCGTCCGCCGTTTTGAAACTCAGTCATCAAAGGGTCCTTCCGGGGGAGGGTTCCGCCTTCGGACGGCCTCATGGTAGGCGATCAGCTTCCCGCTTCCGTCCCGATTTCCCGATGCGTCCGCATCCTCATATTCCTCGTCTTCCTCCTCCTCGAACGCATCGTCCTCATACTCCTCCTCCTCGAACTCCTCCGCAGGGTCGAGGAACCTTCCCGGACCTCTGGTATGAAACCTCACGAGAACGATCAGGACCAAACCGGCAAGCCAGCTCTTCACTCCCCATTCGATCCCGAGTCCGAAGAGGGTGTTCAAGGCCCAGATCAAAAGGACCGGACTGATCAGATAGGCCAGCCCGTTGAGCGCCAGGCCCGCCAACTCCTCCGTGGTGAATTCGATCTCGTCGTATGCCATTTCCGTGGTGGTTCCCCTCCCGTCTTCTGTTCGGTCTGAAACCGCACTTATTCAGATGTAACAAGCCGCGCGGGACGGGTCAACCCATATTCAGGGGGAACCGGAAAGCAGGAAAATCCGCTTGCCTTCCGAAGCAAAATCGAGTATAAATAAGATTTTAACCGGAATCCACCCTCTCGAAACAAGCCGGATTTGAAACCATCCCTCTCCATCCGTCTTCCCCGCCGCCATCCGGGCAGCACTGCAAGCTTCCGGAAGCATTTGACAGGGAGATTCTTTTGGGAGATAACGTCCTGGT
>CAYSLC010000011.1:0-51913 GCA_964431545.1 uncultured Desulfobacteraceae bacterium
ATCACCTCACCTCCGAAAACTTCTTCTTCACCGCCCCGCAGACGGGACATTTATCGGGTGCCTCGTCCACCGCCACGTAGCCGCAGACGCCGCAGACGTGGTAGGCGCCGGTCTCCGGAATGTTTTCCAGAAGATTGAAGTGGTTTTCGGCCACCTGGCCGAACTGCTCGAAGGCTTCGCCGGGGGTCTTCTGGCCGGCCTGGAAGAGGTCGTGGGATATCCGGGGGTACCGCCGGCTGAAGTCCTGGAACTTGGCCTCGGCCAGGGATTTCACCGTCTCCTCGTCCACCGCCCCCGCCTTGCCCCGGAGGTGCATGAGCATCCGGTTGGCCTGGACCTCCTCGGAGGCGGAGATCGCCTCCAGGAGTTTGGCCAGGCCGGTCCGGTCCTCTTTCCGGGCCTTGGCGGCGAGAATTTTGTTTCTTGCGGCGGAGATGGCGGTCTCCGCGTAGGCCATGGCGATGTCGGTGGGATGGCGTTCCGTCACAATCGTCCTCCTTAATGGGCGAATGGGTTGGTTGGAAACGAGATCTGGGTCTGAATTTTTCTGGTCCCCGAAATTTCCGCGCAAGCTTCAGCGGCGGATCCGGATGCTCCCCGCGCACCCGTCCCCCTCGGCCACGCCGTCGAGCCACCGTTGGAGATGGCGGGTCCGCTCCTCGGTGAGTTCGGCCAGCCCCAGGCAGGCGCAGGTGTGGAAGATGGTTCCGTAGGCCATGGCGGGGTTTTCGGCCGGGAACCGGGCGGCCAGGTGGTCGTCCCGGAAGGTGATCCAGGCCCGCTGGGCCTTCTTCAGGGCCTCCAGGAACCGGTCCTCCCGGGCGTAGGCGCGTCGGATCTCCTGGTAGACCCGGTTCAGCTCGGCGTCCGCCGTTTCCAGGCGCTCGCAGGGCGTTTTGTCTTCGGTCGCTCCCTCGCCCTCGGATGGTTGCGGAGCCGCTCCCCGGCGGTTTGCCGCCACGAAATCGGCGTCGTAGGTCTCCAGCAGTTTGGTCAGACCCTGGAAGAAGAGGGGCCGGGTGGCGTCGATCTCCCGCCGGATCCAGAAGGCGACGACGCTCTTGACCACATTGCCGTCGTATCCGCTCTCGTGGAGTCCCTTGAAATCCCAATACCGTTCATAGAAAAGCGGCGTCAGGGAGCCCTCCACCATCCCCTCCATGTAGGCGGCCTTCTCCCGTGCGAGATACCCGGGATCCGCCGCCAGGGCCTCGTGGACCACGAAGCAGGTTCGGGCCAGCGGCGCCGCGAACCGGTCGTAGAGGGGCTGAGTCCGCTTCCGGAAGGCGGCGTCCCCGGCCGCCGGGATCGCATTTTCGGCCAGCCACCGGACGAACTCCGGATTGTACCGGCCGAAGCTGAACCGGGCGTCGAGGTTGAGACGATCCCCGGAATGGGGGCCGCTCTGGAAGACGGGCATGCCGGCCATCCGGGAGAGGACGGAGAGATTCAGGAAGGTCTTGACGTGGCAGTAGAAGATCCGGATGCCCCCGTCGGGAAAGTAGTCGAACAGGTCCGGGCACTGGTTTTGCGTTCGATCCAGATGCGTCCATGTCTTCCGGATCAGCGGCTCTTCGGCCCCCCGCGCAACCCCCGGCTGGAGGGTCCAGAGCACGACGACAATAAAACCGATGGTTTGCCATCTCCTCATTTCTCTCTCCTTTCCACGGTGTTGATTGTTCCCTTTCCGGCCGTCACGATTCGATCATGGGAGGCGTGGTGGCCCGTTTTCGCCCGCCGTTGTCCCGATGGGTTCACGGCTCCCCCATGAAGATGAACGCCGCCCAGAAGAGGGGATGGGCATGGCCGTACCGTTCCCGGACGATCTCCATCTCCGACAGGGCGGCCCGGCGGAGGGCCGTGGCCCGGTCCATGCCCTTTTTCAGGATGTTGGCGTAGAAGGCTGCCATCAGCTCGGCGGTCTCCCGATCGGGGACGCTCCACAGGCTCATAACCAGGCTGTCGGCGCCGGCCTGGGCGAAGGCCCGGCGCAGGCCGTAGACCCCTTCCCCGGAGCGGACCTGGCCCAGGCCGGTCTCGCAGGCCGAGAGGACCACCATCCGGGTGCCGGTCAGGTCCATGGCCAGGATCTTCTCGGCGGTCATGATCCCCTTGTCGGACTCCCCGGTAACCAGGGTCTCGTTGGCCCCGGCCAGGGCCACGCCGCAGCGGATCAGAGGGTTTTCCGAGGAGACGGCTGGGCCCGAAGCGGCTTCGGATGTGTCGGGTTCGGGAGAGACGGGCGGCTTGGGGGCCAGGGAGAGCCCCCGGATCGACCTGCCCGTGATCGGCCCCGAGGGGCTGTCCAGGAAAAACCCGTGGGTGGCGAGATGGAGCAGGGCCGGGCTCTTCACCTCCGCCAGGACCGCCTCGGAGGCCGCCGGCCCGGTGTGGAGGATGTACGCCGTTTTCTCCATGAGTCCGGCGATCGCCTCCACCTCCGACCGCGTCCCCGGAAGGGGCGTGAACCAGAGCCCGTCCCTGGACCGGGCCACGGTGGTCCCCCGCCGTCCGGACCCCTCGGGGTCGGCGGTCCCGCCGGAGAAGTCGGGGTCCCCCATGAGCACCGCCCTTCCGCCCGTCGCCCCGGATGCGCCGAATTCCAGCAGATCCCGGCCCGCCGCCAGGTAGACGAAGGTTCTCGACCGGATGAGGAAGCCATCCGGCCCCTTGAGCACCTCGAAGGGAACCAGGTTGAGGTTGCCGTCCGGGGAGATGAAGATGGTTCCGGCATCCCCCAGGGCCTCCGCCACCGGCGCGAAGACGAGCCGGTGGAGCGCCGCCGCCCGGTCCTCTACCTCGGCCGGATCACCCTTTTCCCCGGTGATCGCCCCCTTGAGCCGGCGCACGGCGGCATCGATGGCCTCGGCCGGCCCGAGGTCGATCAGGCGGGTGCCGGCCGGGGAGCCGGAGGGGATGACGAAGGCCATGTATACCGGCGGACGCCACCAGTGCTCCTCCCGGATCCCGCCGCCCCCCTCCCGGTCGATGGCCGAGAAGGAGAAGGGCCGGATCCGGGCGTATTCCAGGAGGACGGCGCCCGGGGGAAGGGCCCCGGCCACGGCGGTCAGGTCCGCCCCCCGGACCCGTTCCCGGTCGGCCCACCGTCGGCTGACGGCGGCCAACCGGGCCTCGAGGGTTCCGATTCGCTCCTCCAGGTCCCGCATCTTCGCCCGGAAGGCCGCGGGGTCCTCCTCTTCCGGGGCCAGGAAGGCGAGGCGGGAGAGTTGGGTCCGGGCCTCGCCCAGCGCCTCGAAGACCGCCATGGCCTCCGGGTCCCCGGAGAGGAGGAGGGCCTCCTGATACCGCCGCTGGGCCTCCAGGACGATCCCCTTGCGCCGGAGCCAGACGTCGGCGGCCAGAGCAAAAGCCTCCGGGTCGCCGGGCATGAACCGGGCCGCGAAGCTTACGATCAGGTCGAGGCGCTCCCGCCGCTCGGAGAGGAACCGGAGCTTCTGCCGCTCCGAGGTGAAGCCCATGACGTGGCGGATCATCCGTTCGTCCGACGCCACGGCCCGCCGGAAGGACCGGAGGGCCGCCGGGTAGTCGGCCGGGTCCTTGATCGATTTCCCGGTGGCGGCCTCCACCTTGTGTCTCGCCACCCGATAGATCCCCTGCTGGTAGTGGCTCTCGGCGGTCAGGGGATGGTCCGGCCCGAAGGCCGCCTCCCGGATGGCCAGGGCCTCGGCCAGCAGGGCGCCGGCCTCGTCGTACCGCTCGAAAGAAAGCTGGAGGCGGGCCAGGTGGGTCAGCCCCAGGGCCACGTCGGGGTGGTCGGCCCCCTTGGAGGCCTTCCATGCGTCCACGGCACGGCGGTAGTATTCCTCGGCGGCCCCATAGTTGCTGTGGCGGTGGTGGAGGTACCGGCCGAAGGCGAAGAGCACCTCGGCCGTCTCCGGAGATTCGGGGTCGAACCCCGCTTCGTAGACCGCCAGGGCGTCCCGGAATTGACGAAGGGCCGCCGGGTATTTTCCCAGGGCTTCGTACGCCTGGGCGGCCAGATACCGGCATCGGGCCGTCTCGGTATGGCCCGACCCGTAGGCGTCCTCGGCGGTGGCCAGGGCCCGACGGAAGCGGTCAAGGGCCTTTTGGGGAGCCCCGAGATCCATGTGGAGTTCCCCCAGATGGTTCAGGCTCTGGATCTGATCCAGATGAAGCTGCTTTTCCCGGATGGCCAGGGCCTCTTGGTAGTTGTGCAGGGCCTTTTCGTAGTCGCCCATGCGGTGGCGGAGGCGTCCCAGGAGGTCGAGGCCCGCGGCGCGGTCGATCTCCTCCCGATCCGGGGCTGTTTCGTCGAGTCGGACGACCCGTTCCAGGGCCGCCGCCGCCGGATCGAACTCGCCCCGGTTCATGTGGAGCATGGCCAGATGGTAGAGGGCGTCCCCGAGCCGAAGGGAATCCGTCGACTCCTGTTTTTCGAGGATATCGACGGCCTGTTTCAGCGGCTCCTCGGCCTTGTCATAAGCCGTGAAGCGATTGTGGAACCGCCCCAACTCCATGAGAACCGCGGCCACGTCGGGATGGGCCGCCCCCTGGTGCCGGGTCCGGATCCGAAGCGCCCGGCCGTAGACGGTTTCCGCCTTGTCGGGCATGTTTCCGAGTTCGTAGAGCCACCCGAGATCCATGAGGCGGGGACAGAGCCGCGGATCGTTTTCCCCGTGGGCGGCTTCCAGAATCCCCAGCGCCCTCAGAAAGAGGGCTTCGGCTTTGGGGATATGGTCGCCTTGCCAGGCCGTTTTCGCCCCCTGGTACCGGTGGAAGTCGGCATAGAGGAACGCCAGATTGACCAGGTCCGGGATGAGATCCGGATGGCCGGGGCCCAGCTCTTTCTCCTGTTGCTCGATGACCGCCCGGTAGATCCCTTCGGCTTCGAGGAAGAGGCTGCTCCGGTGGTAGGCGTCCGCCGCCAGACGGGCGATCGATAGGGTTTTGGGATCCCCTTTGCCCAATGCCCTGGCATGGAGAAGCAGGGCCTGGTCGTAGAGACGGGCCGCCTCGCCGGTCTTTCCTGCTTCGTCCAGGGCCTGGGCCTCCTGGACGAGGTGTTGGGCCTCTTTCCGGCGCGGGGCCGCGGAGGTCTCGGCTCCGTTGGTTTCGCCGGAGACCTGGGGGGCCAAAAATCCAGACAGGAGCAAACAAAAGATCAGAAAGTGACAGGTTCGATGGAATCTTTTCATCAAGTCTCCGTTTTCCGGCGGTTCAATCCTCGTCTTCGTCCGGTCTCACGATCTCCGGCTTCGTGCTCTGCAGCCGGTCTTGGATCTCCTCGATGTACGGGTCGACGTAGTGGTCCTTCCAGGAGGGGGCGTTCTCCGAGATGGTCGTCAGCGCTTCCAGGGCCTTGGCGTATTCCTCCCTGCGGAAGTAGGCCTGGGCCAGATACCAGTGGGCGTACATGTTTTTGGGATACGCCTTGAGCTTCTCCTGGGAGACGGAGATGACGCCTTCCAGGTCGTCCTTATCGAGCAGGGCGGAGGCCCTGTCCCTGAAGGAATTGATGAACGGTTCCTCATCCATCGCCTTTCTCGTGAGGCGGATCAGAATGAGGATCCCCACCAGCCCCAGAAAAAAGATGGACAGGACGAAGACCAGCATCCACTTGATCTGTTTGAGCTGGGCGAGGATTTCGGCGGCGAGTTCGATCTGATCCATGGGGTTGCTCAGAGTTCGATGGAATTGTACTTTCGGATCGCCTCCTCGAAGGTCTCGAAGCTGAAGTCGTCTTCCTTGTGGCGAACCGAATAGAGCAACTTGTCATGGACCGGGATCACATGGGCCTCGAGCCGTTTGCCGTCGGCCAGGGAGGTGGTGTTGGTGCTCCCCGCGATCACCGTGGTGAAGTACTGTCCGAAATATGCTTCCCGTGAGATTCTATGGGTCATGGGCGTTTCCCCCGTCGGTTCGGTGTTCGAGGAATTGGCGGATCATCCGGCCGACCATCTCCGGCCGGACAAAGGTCAGGTCGTGGCCCGCGCCGGGGACCACCGCCGTCCGGAGCCGGGGGGCCGCCCGCCGGATCCGCGCCACGGCCCGGCGGGGCGGGTAGAGCTTTTCGTTTTCGCCGACCATCAAGAAGGTGAAGGGGGCGATCCGCCGCAGCTCCCGGTCGGTGAGGATCCTCGGGTGGACGATGGGACGGGGGCGGAAGGAGCGCAGGGCCAGAAGGGCCTCCTCGATGTGGGGTTCCAGGGCGGCCCGGCCCTTCGGGGTCGCCGCCAGATCCGCCATCATCTGGTTGAAAAACCCCGCCACGGTCCGCCGATGGGGAACCATGCAGAGGGCCGCCCGGACCATCCACGGCAGGGAGGGGCGCAACAGTCCGGGCGGGGCGATGAGGACGGCCCCGTGGAGACGCTCCGGAAAGCGGGCCGCGTATGTCGCCGCCGCCCATCCCCCGTAGGAGAGGCCGACGAGCCGCACTCCCCGGTGGAGGCCGAGGGCGTCCAGGAGCCGGTGGAGCCAGTCGATCAGCCCCTCCGGAGTGGTCGGCGGCCTCGTGGGGACGCTCCGGCCGAAGTCCCAGGCGGCGTCCACGGCATAGGTCCGATGGTCTTGGGAGAGGGCGGCGATGTTGGGCATCCATTGGAGGGCGTTGCCGCCGATGCCGTGCAGAAGCACCATGGGCGGGGCATTCTCGGGGCCGCAGATCCGGGCGAAGGTCCGGCCGTGGGGGGTCTCCACCGTCCGGGTCTCCGCCGCCGTGGGCCAGGCCGATGCCCGGGCGTCGTAGTGGTCGAGAAAGGCCCGGCGGGCCCGGGGGGATCGAAAGGGATGGAACGGGGAGGGTTCCGGGATCCGGCACACGGCGTCAACCCCTTTTCCGTCTCCAGCAGGCGGCCAGCAGGCAGAAGGTCGCGATGAACTGGACCGCCACCGGAACGATGCCCACGGCGGCCGAGGCCCCGGGGACCGGCACGAAGACGGGCATCAGGGACCCCAGGCCGGCCCCATGGAGGATCCCGGGCACCAGGCCGTAGAGGATGCACAGGTAGATGACCGTAGCCAGGTCGGCGCGGTTCGACCCGGAACGGAGATTGACCCAGAAGAGGAGGGAGAGGTCCCGCCCCAGGAAGCAGAGGAGGATGAAGAGGTATCGGGGGCCGACCGCCTCCTCCGGATGGAGGGTCCGAAGCGGCGACTCCCAGGGGATCGCGAGGGCCAGGATCCCGGCGAAGAGGAGCAGGGTAACGGCCAGGGTCGTGGTCCATAGGGGGAGGGAGCGCCCGGTCTCCCGCCAGTCCCGCCGGGAAAGGGCGTCCGCCAGCCGGCGGAACCGGACGGGGTCCTTGGGCTCGCCGAAGGCGAGCAGATAAGACAGTCCGAACCCGGTCCCGAAGCAGAGGTAGAGGGCGAAGGCGATCCGGGTCCAGATGCCGGCGCCGGGGACCCCCGAGGAGAACCCGGAGACGTAGGCCATCAGAGTGAAAAGGAACCCGAGCCAGGCCCAGGGGCCGTTCTCCATGCACAGCTCCACCCGCATGGCCCGGTGGAGCCCCATCAGGGTCCAGGGGGTGAAGAGGAGCAGGGTGAGCAGGGAGAAGTCGATGGCCGCAAAATCGAAGACGAACCACGGGATCCCGGGGGCCCGCTCCCGGGTGAAGAGGAACATGTTGGGGACGAAGAACAGGAGCACGAGAAGCCCCAGGAAGAAGTAGGGGCTCCCCCGCCGCTGGGCTTCGGCCTCGCCCCGGCGGATCCCCACCAGGCTGACCATCAGGGAGAAGGCGTGGACCAGGATGGAGAGCAGGGCCAGGATCGCCAGCATCTTCAGGTGGGTCCCGGTCCGGGGCAGGGAGAGGGACGCGGCCCCGTGGACGACCAGGAGGAGTGCTCCGCCGTACCAGGCGAAGATGGGCCCCCCGAGCAGCTTTCCCACGGACATCTCCCAGGCCCCCAGGGGGGTCATCCGCTGGCTGTCCCAGGTGCGGTCGTGGACCTCCCGGATCACCGACTCCGAGACCAGCCGGGTCCCCCAGACCCAGACGATGAGTCCGAAGAGGATGGTCGAGAGAGTGCGGGCGCCTTCCAGGAAGTCGACCAGGTCGCCGCTGCCCAGATAGGAGAGGAAGAAGATCAGCCCCAGGAGGATCGGCATCATGACCAACCGGTTGGGGGTCAGTTCCAGCCAGATGTTCCGGCGCAGCTCCGGGTTGTGGACGAGCCATTGCATCAGGATCGACCCCCATCGGCGCGCCCCAGACTCTCCAGATACCGGCTTTGAAGGTTCTCCCGCTCCAGGTGGAAGTCGGTTATCGGCAGACCCGCCTTCAGGAGGGCGGCCAGAAGCTCGTGGCGCTCGGCATCGGTCCCCGTGAACCGGGCGGTCACCCGGTCTCCGTCGACTTCCGGCTCCCCCAGTAAGGGGAAATCGGCCAGGGTCCCAGGAAGATTCTCCGGGACCGCCAGGAGCCGGATCCGGAGGTTCCCGGCGGCTTCGGCGGGCTCGGCCAAGGGGCGGCGCTCCACCATCCGCCCCTCCCGGAGGATCAACAGGTCGGTGGCGTACTGATCGAGTTCCGCCAGGATGTGGGAGGAGATGATCAGGGTCTTTCCGGCCCGCTGGAGGGAGCGGAACAGCTCCGACAGGGCGTACCTCGATTCGGGATCGAGCCCCGAGGCGGGTTCGTCCAGAAGGAGCACCGACGGGTCGTGGATCATGGCCTGGCCGATGGCCAGGCGCTGGCGCATCCCCCGGGAGAGGCTCTTGACCTTCTCCCCGGCCTTTTCGGAGAGGTGGAGCCGGGTGAGGAGTTCCGCGATCCGGCCCCGTCGGACCTCCGGCGCCACCCGATGGGCCCGGGCGAAGTAGGTAAGGGTCTGGGCCACGGTGAGGGCGTCATAGAGGCCGAAGAAGTCGGGGAGGTAGCCGATGATCCGGTGGCATTGCCGGGGCTCGGCCACCGCGTCCACCCCCCCGATGCGGATCTCCCCCCGGTAGGGCCGGGCCAGGCCCGCCATGCACCTGAGCAGCGTCGTCTTGCCGGCGCCGTTGGGGCCCACCAGGGCGGCCACGGAGCCCTCGGCCACGTCGAGGGAGACATCGAAGAGGGCCCGGCGGGCCGGGTACTCGAAGGTCAGGTTTCGGACCTGGATCATGGCGGAACAAGCCGGTGCGCCGCCGGAGAAGGAGGGACAAGGCCCGGAGCCCCGTCCCGATGCCTCCGGCGGCGCGTTCGGGTGGCCGGTCTCCCCCTTTGGGCGGTCACGCGGCCTGTCGCCTGGGGATCATCCGGATGCCCACCACCAGGGCCACCGCCGCCACCACGAGCAGCCCGCCCAGCAGCGGCCGGTGGAAGATCCACGCGATGGAGATGGTCAGCAGGGCGAAGGCCCCGGCCACCAGGAAGGCGATGATGGAGATCCCTTTCTCCGCGAGGTTCCCCAGAAACGGTACCACGTCCAGCACCACGGAGATGGGCTTGAGGACCATGCCGACGCCGATGAACATCACCAGGAATCCCAGAAACCGCCAGATCCAGGTCCAGAGGGTGTTGCGGCTCTGGGCGCTCTTGAACATCTGGTCGGCGGTGCGGGTCCCGGTGGTGAACTCCTGGATCTTCCCCGTCTCGGTCTCGTAAGGCGCAAAGGAGTTCCCCGTCTGCTTGGCCACCAGGCTCACCTGGGCCGGCCGGACCACGCTGTAGGTCACCTTGAGATCCCCCACCTTGGGATAGGCGGGGTCGGCCCCGATGTAATAGCCGCCCTGGTGGAGCCTGGCCCGGTTTCTCAGCTCCGGGGGCAGGGCCCCGGAGACCGCCTTGACCGGCAGGGGCTCGAACCCGCCCATGCCGGAGATCATCGACCTGGGGAGGGTGTAGGCGCCCAGGGTGACCGTCTCGGCCGTCCAGGTCTTCTCCTCCAGGGGCAGATAATCCGGGTTCCGGTGGCCCTGGGGCCTCTTGAAATTCCCGGAGTCGATCAGCCGCGGCGACCAGTCCGTCCGGTAGGTGTATTCGGTGGTGGTCACCTCCTTGCCCCCCAGTTTCTTCTCGGTCTTGGACCGGGTCTCCTCCCGCCACTGGTACATCTCGACGTTCCTTTTGAGCTTGATGGCGTTGGCGGAGACCCCGGCCGGAACCACCGCCTCGGCGGGCAGGTCCCCCGCCGCCACCCTGGCCACCGTCTCCCCGGAGGGGGCCGTGTAGGGACGGAGGGTCTTGCCGCTCTGCTGGGCCACCAGGGTGGCCGTGAAGGGGCGGATGATCCGGAAGGAGATCCGCAGATCCCCCACCTTCGGGGACCGGGGATCGGCCCCCACAAAGAGGTCCCCCTCCAGGACGGAGACCTTGTCCTTCAGGTCGTCGGGGACGGCGGCGAGGTCCTGGTCGGTGACCTGCAGGGAAGAGAAAACATCCAGCTCCCGGACCAGCTCCCGGGAGAGGGCGAAGTCGCCCACCGTCACCGAGGAGGCGGCGAACCGCTTGCTCGGATAGGGAAGGTCGCCGGGGTTGCCATGGCCCTGGGGCTGCTTGAACCCGGAGGAATCGATGGGGCGGCCGGACCAGGTCCGGGCGTAGGTGCTCCCCTGTTCGGTCCACTGGTACATCCGGACCCGGCGCTCCAGCTTGATCGCCTGGCCCCCGATGCCGAAGACCGGATCCCGGATGACGGCCCCGCTGTCCACCGTTCCGGTCACGTGGACCAGCTTGCCGTCGTTGGCCGGATCGATCCGATCGGCCGTCACGGATACGGCCCTGGGAACGGCGGAGGCGCCGTCGGTGAGGACCTCCTTGGTGGCAACCATGCCGGAGACGTGGACCAGTTTCCCGTCGTTGGCCGGATCGACCCGGTCCGCGGAGACGCTGATGACGGCTCCCTCCCCCGATTTGAGGGCCTTGTACCGCTTGACCGCCCGTCCTTCGTTCCAGAAGATCAGCGGAAACCCGAGGAGAAAGAGGATCACGCCGACGACCACCCCCTTGACGGCGCCCCCCAGGCGGTCGCCCCAGGAGCGTTCGGTCACCTCGGTGTAGGTGTCCGACGCTTCCGTCCGTTCGGCATAATCGACGCCCGGCATGGGGGGCGGCACCCCCGGCGGACTCTCGAACGGGGGTTCCTCTTCGGGGGGGATCTCCTCCTCGTGGAAACCGCCCTCCCCGGCCTCCGCCGCCAAGGGGGGCTCCTCTGGGGGCGGGGCCGGCGCCTCGAAGACGGGTTCCTCGGATACGGGCTCCTCCTGGAAGACCTCCTCCTCCACGGGGAGGGGGTCCCCCTCGGCCTCGGGTTTCTCCGCCTCCGCGCCCCCTTCCACGGCGTCGGGGGCTTCGGGCGCTCCCTCGCCGGCCGGCGGCACGATCTCTTCCTCGATGACCTCCTCTTCTATGAATTCCTCTTCCGCGGGCTCTTCCGGCGCGGCGGCCCCTCCTTCCTCCTCCTCGTCACGGTATTCCTCTTCGGACATGACTCCCCTCCTCCTTACAAAGGCTTCAGGTTCCGTTTATGTCGACGGCGCCGACCCTTCGGCATCCCGCGGATCGCGGCGGATTGCCGAGAGGTTCGCCGGTTCAGTCCCCCAGATGGACAACGGTCCGCCCCATCTTCTTTCCCGCCAGGATCTCGTCGATGTGGGGGGAGAGGTCCGCCAGCGGGACCTCCCGGGTGATCCGGTCCAGGTGGTCGGGCTTCCACGGCCCGGCCAGCTTGTCCCAGATCCGGAGCCGGTCCTTGCGGGGGCAGTTTTGGGAATCGACGCCCAAAAGGCTGATCCCCCTCAGGATGAAAGGGTAGACCGTGATGGGCAGGTCCCCAGAGGCGGCGTTCCCGCAGCAGGTGACGGTGCCGTGGAGCATGGTCGACTTGATGGCGTTGGCCAGGATTCCCCCGCCCACGGTGTCCACCACGCCGGCCCACCGGCTTTTGAGCAGGGGGCGCTTGCCGTCGTCGGTCACCTCCTCCCGGCCCACGGTGCGCTTGGCCCCGATCTCCAGGAGGTACCCCTCGGCGTCGTTCTTGCCGGTGACCGCCACCACGTCGTACCCGGCCCGGGCCAGGAAGGTGACCGCCATGGAGCCCACGCCGCCCGTGGCCCCGGTGACCAGCACGTCCCCCCCTTCGGGGGCGATGCCCCGGCTCTCCAGGTGGAAGACCGACAGGGCCGCGGTGAGGCCGGCGGTGCCGTAGGCCATGCTCTCCTTCTCGGTGAGGTCGTCGGGGATGGGGATCACCCATTCGGCCGGAACCCGGATGTACTGGCCGAAGCCGCCGGAGGTGTTCATCCCCAGGTCGTAGCCCGTCACCAGGACCCGGTCCCCCTTGGTGAACCGGGCGTCGTCGCTCTCGGCGACGACCCCGGCCGCGTCAATCCCGGGCGTGTGGGGATATTTTCGGGTGACGCCCTTGTTTCCGACAGCCGACAGGGCGTCCTTGTAATTGAGGGATGAATAATGGACCCGGATCAGCACTTCGCCGGGGGGCAGATCTCCCACGGACCTCTCGGTGATCTCCCGGACGTAGTTCTTCTCCCCTTCTTCCCGGACCACCATCGCTGTGAAACGGTCTTCGGACATGGAGGGCCTCCTTGGTTTTTGCAGTGGAGTTACGAGCGGTGGAGATGCTCCCTCGCCGTGGCGAACTTCTCGTTCAGGGATCGGGTGAGGTCGGCGACCTCCATGAGCACCTCACCGACCTTGGACATGCCGTTTTCATCAGCCTGCCGGGCCCAGTCGGTGTAGCTCTCGGCGTGGTCGGTGTTGTGTCGGATCCAGTGGTCCAGGAGTTTCTCCATCTTCTCGGCAAACGGCATGGCGTCCGACCGGGCGTCGTGGTCATGGGTGTGGTCATGACCGTGCTCATGACCCGGGGGGTGGGAATGGTGATGGGGCATGGTCGGGCCTCCTCTCGGGAGTGTTCGGGTTGTCGGATGCGTGATGCGAACGTCCACGATCCAGTATAGATTCACCGGTCCCCTTCGTCAACCGAATCGGAAGGGCGGGACCGGGGGGCGGCCGGGACCCCTTGATTTTTCCCCAGGGCATGGTATAAGGCCGCCACCATGATCCGAAAAGCCACCATCAAGGATGTCAAGCCGATCTATGCCCTGCTCCAGGTTTACGGCCAACAGGGGGAACTCCTCCCCCGGCCCCTCACCCGGATCTACGACCATCTCCGGGACTTCTGGGTCTACGCCGAGAAGACGGAGGGTCGGATCGTCGGCTGCTGCGCCCTCCAGTTCTGCTGGGAGGACCTGGCGGAGATCCGTTCTTTGGCCGTCCATCCCGATTTCACGGGCCGCGCCATCGGCTCCGCCCTCACCCGCCAAGCCATCGATGAGGCCCGGGACTACCACATCAAGGATCTTTTCACCCTCACCTACCGGCCCGGCTTCTTCCACCGGTTCGGCTTCTCCCGGATCGACCGGAACGAGCTGCCCCTGAAGATCTGGGGGGACTGCCTCCTCTGCGTCAAGTTCCCCGACTGCGACGAGATCGCCATGATGAAGACCCTCCGTTCCGGACCGGAGCCCGGCGGGGCGACTACTTGAGCAGGTTGAAGGTGATGGTATTGGCCCCGCCCTCGGGGCTGACCATCACGTCGATCTTGTAGGTGCCGTCGTGGGCCACCATGAAGTACCCGTACTCCCGGTTGCTGTCGTCGAACACCCGCCATCCCCGCCTGGCCGCCTCCTTGCGGTAATAGGCGACGATCTCCGGATAGGGGGCGGTCGATTTGAGGTTGACTTCGTACTGGCGGCGCCCGCCGCCCATGTCGTTCCTCGCCCAGTCGACCACCGTCGCGTCGGGGTGGACCGAGACGGTCCGGGTGACCTCCTGGGGCAGCGGTCCGTCGGCGGACCCCGACACGGCCGGGGCGGCGCAGATCCAAAGGGCGATGAGGATGATCCTGGCGATCGGTCTCGACGGCATTGGACGGTCCTCCTGTCTTCCCGGCCCCGCGGCCTTCCGGGGGCTAGGAGTAGATGATGTTCTGGGGCAGCGGCGGATACCGCCACACCCCCGGCTTGGGGATGATCTGCTGCCGGCCCACCGTGAGCCAGTAGAGATCGGGCTTGAGTTCCCGGAGCTTTCCATCCTCCGGAGGTCGGGCCTGCTCCGTGGGGAAGTATGTGGTCTGAAAGATGCAGATGGGGTGATCGTTCTCCCGGGCCACCGCATAGTTTTTCTTGAACGCCCGGACCCCCACATTGTGGGACTCGGCGATCTGATTCGCCTCATCGGGGTTGAACCGCATCAACACCGATTTGGTGACCCCGCGCTCGGAGAGGCGGAGCAACGCACGGGATTCGCTGCTCCCGGCGTAGACGGTGGTGATGCAGTGGATCCGCTTCAGGTACTGGGCGGCCACGATGGCGGCGGTGCGCCGCCCCCCCACGGTCACCGGCAGGCCGTAATACTCGAAGAACTTCTTCTGGATGTCCTCGGCGTACTTGTCGCCCTTTTCGTAGAGATCCTTGGAGATGTACCGGAGGTTCCGGGCCAGATCTTCGGCGGCGTCGGCGATGGGCCAGTCGACGCGCACGTGGAAGTGGGACAGGGAGTACCGGTGGCGGGTCTGACTGGTGGGGTCCCGCTGGATCAGGAGGGCGTAGTCCACCGGCAGCAGGATCTTCAGGAAGTTGAAGAAATGGGCGGACTCCAGGTACTTCTGGTACCGTTCGAACCGGTTGGAGAGGGGGACGGTCTTGGAGCGGAGCAGGTTGGTCTTGATGGTCCGGTTGACGTCGAAGAAGCGGATGTACTTCTTGTGGGTCGACGGGATGGTATCCTCCAGGAAGATCACCAGAAAGGCGTTCTGGGGGCCGTACTCCACGTCGGGGATGATGGCCCGGGGCTTGAGTTCCCGCTTCTCCACGAAAGGGTAGGGGATGTCCTTGCCGACGAAGTTCTTGTAGGAATCGATCAGCGCGTATTCGAGGATGAACTGGTCGAGTTCGTCCCTGAGCAGTTCGTAGTAGGACCGCCGAAGGCGGTTCGCATGGCTCAGCTCTTCCCTAACGCTCCAGAATGCCAAGGTACGCTCCCCTCATGGCTTCCACCCAGGGCGCTTCCGGAGGTGCCCTGGATTCGGTTACCGATGTATGCGTCCACCTGCCTTGAACATGCCTTTATACCCCATTTGCCTCCCTTATGGTACGATTATTTTTCCTCCGTTCTTCCGGATTCCCCGTTCTCGCCCGGGCGGGGAGCCGATCCGGGGCGTCGATCCTTCTTTTGTCGCGCTTTCTCCTTGATCCGTCGCTGGAGGTCCTTCTTTCGGGACCAGCGTTCGAAAAACCCCATCATCCCAGAGGTCCAGGCCCGATCCACGTACTCCTCCCGGGCCTTCAGCCCGTCCGCCCGGTCCATGGCCGAGCGCAGGCAGGGGGTCTTGTGGGGGCAGAGGAGGCAGTCCAGGGGGGTGTGGCGCAGGCCGTCGGCCCCCAGGGGAAAGACGGTCCCCAGATCGGCGTAACAGGACGGGACCTTTTCCGGCTCTTCGCTCATCCGGGTATCTCCTCCTCCCGGCCCATCCGGTCGATGTAGCCGGCCTCGGCGAAGCTGAAGTAACGGTTGTCCCCGATCACCAGGTGTTCATGGACCACGATGCCCATCACCCGGCACGCGGAGACGAGCTGGCGGGTGATGGCCAGATCCTCCGGGGAGGGCTTCGGGTCCCCGGACGGGTGGTTGTGGGCGAAGATCAGGGCCGCCGCGTGGCGGTCCAGGGCCGCCCGGACCACCTCCCTTGGGTAGACCGAGCTGGCGGTCAGGGTCCCCTCGAAGAGGGTTTCGACTTCGATGATCCGGTTCTTGGCATCCAGAAAGAGGACTTTGAAACACTCCCGCCGCCGGTCCCGCATGTTGTGGTAGAGGTAGTCGAAGACCTCCCGGGCGTTGCTCACCATCTCCCGCCCGATGATCCGTTTCTCCAGATACCGGTCGGCCGCCGCCTTGATCAGCTTGATGCCGAGACTGTTGGCCGGGCCGATGCCGTCCACCTCGCAGAGGGCCTCGGGGGAGGCCTCCATCACCCCCTGGAAGGTCTTGAATTTGGCCAGGGCCGCCTTGGCGGGCTCCTTGCAATCCTTCCGCGGGGTGGCCAGGGTCAACAGGAGTTCGATCACCTCATAGTCCTGAAAGCCGTCGAGACCCGAGGCGAGAAACCGCTCCCGCAGCCGTTTCCGATGGCCTTCGCCCTTGTGTTTCGGCGGTTTCGGATCCGCTGCCATTGGGAAGGCGCCCCTCAGGAGGCGTCCAGCTCGTCCTTGAGGTCCCGGGTCATGAGTCGCCCCACCGCCTCCCGGGGGGAGGCGTCCTCGTGGAGGATCCGGTGGATCTCCTCGGTGATGGGCATCTCCACCCCCACCGAGCGGGAGAGGTTGTGGACCGATTTCGCCGTCTTGACCCCCTCGGCCACCATGCGCATCTCGGAGAGGATCTCCTTGAGGGTCTTGCCCTCTCCGATCTTTTTACCCACGGTGTGGTTCCGGCTGAGATCCCCGGTGCAGGTGAGGATCAGGTCCCCCACGCCGGCGAGGCCCGTGAAGGTGCGGGGGTTGGCCCCCATCCGCACCCCGAGCCGGCGGATCTCGGTCAGCCCCCGGGTGATCAGGGCGGCCCGGGTGTTGAGCCCCAGGCCGAGGCCGTCGATGATACCGGCGGCGATGGCGATGACGTTTTTCACCGATCCCCCGAGTTCCACGCCCACCGGATCATCGTTTGTGTACACCCGAAAGGCGGGGGTGGAGAAGACCTTCTGGACCCGCCGGGCCGTCTCGGGGGACCTCGAGGCGGCGGCCACCGCGGTGGGGACGAGCCGGGCCACCTCCTTGGCGAAGCTGGGGCCGGACAGGATCGCCAGCCGGTCCCCGGACAGGGCCAGGGTCTCCGCCAGCACCTGCGACATGGTGTGGTAGGTGTGGTTCTCGATCCCCTTGGAGGCCGAGACCACCACCGACGCGGGGTGGAGGTGGGGGGCCATCCTGGTGGTGATCTCCCGCATGACGTGGGAGGGGACCACGATGAGCACCAGATCCTTTCCCGCCACAACCTCCCCCAGGTCGTTGGAGGGGACCAGGTTGGGGGGCAGGGCCACCCCGGGCAGGAAGATCCGGTTCTCCCGCTCCGCCAGAATCGCCTCCCCGACCTCGGTCTCATAGGCCCACAGATCCACGGGATACCCCTTGAGAGCCAACAGGTTGGCCAGGGCCGTCCCCCAGCTCCCGGCGCCCACCACGCCGATCCGGAACGATTCGACTCTTTTCTCCTGTTCCATCTACTGGTCCTCCTCGTCGTCTCCCGCTTCCAGGTCCCGGTCCTCCGCGTCCGTTTCGTCCACCGCCTCCGGTACGTCCGCTTCGTCCGCCGAGAGGTCCTCCTCCCCGGGCTCCTCCTTCTCCGCCAGGCGGGCGGCGCCCACCACCCGTTCCCTCGACTCCAGGTCCATGAGCTTCACCCCCTGGGTGTTCCGGCTGATGATGGAGAGGCCCCTCACCGGAAACCGGATGATCTTGCCGATGTCGGTCATGAGCATCAGGTCATCATCATCGTCCACCAGGAGCAGGGAGACCACCTTGCCGTTCCTGGCGCTGGTCTTGATGGTGATCACTCCCTTGCCCCCCCGCCGCTGGAGGGGGTACTCCTCGATGGCGGTCCGCTTTCCGTAGCCGTTCTCGGTGGCGGTGAAGAGGCTGTGCCCCTCCTTGAAGACCTCCATCCCCACCAGGATGTCGCCGGCGGAGAGGCTCATCCCCCGGACCCCTTGGGCGGCCCGGGCCACGGACCGGACGTCCGATTCCAAAAACCGGACCGATTTGCCCGACGCGGAGCCTAGAAGGACGTTCATGGATCCGTCGGTGATCCGGGCGGCGATCAGCTCGTCGCCGGACACCAGGTTGAGGGCGATGATCCCCCCCACCCGGGGCCGGCTGTAGGCCATCAGGTCCGTCTTCTTCACCAGCCCCCCGCGGGTGGCCATGATGATGAAGCCGCCGGGCTCGAAGTTCGGCACGTTGAGAACCGTGGTGAGCCGTTCGTCTTTGCCGAACTCCAGCAGGTTGACGATGGCCTTGCCCCGGCTGGCCGGACTCGCCTGGGGGATGTCGTAGACCTTGCACCAGTAGACCCGTCCCAGGTTGGTGAAAAAGAGGAAGGTGTGGTGGGTGGAGGCGACGAAGACGTGGGCCACGAAGTCCTCGTCCTTGGTGCCCATGGCCGTGCGGCCCTTGCCTCCCCGGCGCTGGCTCTGGTAGAGGGTGATGGGGTTGCGTTTGATGTAGCCGTTGTTGGAGATGGTGACCACCATGTCCTCTTCGGCGATCATGTCCTCGATGGTCAGCTCCCGGCTCGATTCGACGATGTGGGTCCGGCGGTCGTCCCCGAACTCCTCCTGGATGGCGGTCAGCTCCTCCTTGATCAGATTGAGGACGATCTGTTCGCTGCCCAGGATCTCCCGGTACCATGCGATGTCCTTGAGGATGTTCTCGTACTCCTCCAGGATCTTCTCCTGCTCCAGGCCGGTGAGCCGGTGGAGGCGCATGTCGAGGATGGCCTGGGCCTGGACCGCCGAGAGGCCGAACCGGTCCATGAGGCCGGCCTTGGCCTCCTGGGGGGTCTTGGAGGCCCGGATCAGGGCCACCACGTCGTCGAGGTTCTCCAGGGCGATCTTGAGGCCCTCGAGGATATGGGCCCGCTCCTCGGCCTTGCGCAGGTCGTAGCGGGTCCGTCGGATGATGATCTCCTTGCGGTGGCGGACGAAGTGCTCCAGGAGTTCCTTGAAGGTGAAGAGCTGGGGCCGGCCGTTCAAGACCCCCAGGAAGTTGATGCCGAAGCTCACCTCCATCTGGGTGTGCTTGAAGAGCTGATTGATCACCACCCCGGAGATCTGGTCCTTCTTGAGGCCGATGGCGATGCGCATGCCCCGGCGGTCCGACTCGTCCCGGACGTACCGGATCCCCTCGATCTGCTTCTCCTTGACCAGCTGGGCGATCTTCTCGATGAGCTTCGACTTGTTGACCTGGTAGGGAAGCTCGGTGACGGCGATGGTCTCCATGCCCCCCCTGGGGTCCTCCTCCACCTCGGCCTTGGCCCGGATCCGGATGATCCCCCGGCCGGTCATGTAGGCGTCCCTTATCCCCTGGGAGCCGTAGATGATCCCGGCGGTGGGGAAATCGGGGCCCGGTACCAGCTCCAAGAGGTCCCGGCCGGTGATCTCCGGATGATCGATCACCGCCTTGACCGCCTCGATGATCTCCGTGAGATTGTGGGGGGGGATGTTGGTGGCCATGCCCACGGCGATCCCCGAGGAGCCGTTGACCAAAAGGGAGGGGACCTTGGCCGGGAGGACCGAGGGTTCCGTCAGGGACTCGTCGTAGTTGGGGACGAAGTCGACGGTCTCCTTGTCGAGATCCTCCAGCATCTGGTGGGCGATCTTGGCCATGCGGATCTCGGTGTACCGCATGGCGGCCGGCGGGTCGCCGTCGATGGAGCCGAAATTGCCCTGGCCGTCCACGAAGGGGTAGCGAAGGGAGAAGCCCTGGGCCATCCGGACGATGGTGTCGTAGACGGCGCTGTCGCCGTGGGGATGGTACTTACCGATGACGTCGCCGACGATGCGGGCCGACTTCTTGTAGGGCTTGTTCCAGTCGTTTTTCAGCTCCCGCATGGCGAACAGGACGCGGCGGTGCACCGGCTTGAGGCCGTCGCGCACGTCCGGCAGCGCCCGCCCGATGATCACGCTCATGGCGTAGTCGAGATAGGAGCGTTTCATCTCGCTCTCGATGCTGATCTCGGGGAGTCTGTCCATCTGGGTTACGTCCATAGTGGGTCCATTCGCTGGGGGGTGGATAAAGGGTATTCGCCGGCGATCCCCGTCAATCGGCCGCCGGCGGTTTCACCAGGTTCTGGTAGCTGGTGTGGTAGATGTCCGTCAGGGTCAGGAAGGCGGTGACCACCAGGGGGCCGTAGAGGATCCCCAGGATGCCGAAGAGGTTCAAGCCGCCGAGGATGGCCAGAAACACCAGCAGGGTGTGCATCCGGACCTTCTTGCCCACCAGCTTCGGCTTGAGGAGGTACTCCACGCCGCCGGACAGGAGCACGTAGAGCACGACCAGGCTGATCCCGGCGATGATCCGGCCCTTCAAAAAGAGGTAGAGGGCCGCCGGCAGGAAGACCAGTCCGATGCCGAGGATGGGGAGGAAGGCCAAGAGCGCCATGATGGCCGCCCAGAGGAAGGCCGACTTGAGTCCGAACAGGGCGAAGACGATTCCCCCGGCCGCCCCCTGGAGGAGGCCGCAGAGGCCGTTTCCCACCAGGATGGCCCCGGCCATCTCCTTGAATTTGCCGAAGAGCTTTTCGTCCTGGTCCTTGGGCAGGGGCGAGAGGTCCACGATGAAGTCGATGAGCCGGTCCCCGTCCATGAGCAGATAGTAGATCACCAGGAGCATGAAAAGAAAGTTGATTATAAATTTCAATATGTTGGAAGCAATGGCGTTGGCCTGTTCGTAGAGGAAGAGCCCCACCGCCCGGCCGATCTCCGGAATCGCCTGTTTGAAGGTCTCCCCGTCCACCCGGACGTTGACGGTGGAGAGGACCGAATTGGCGGTTTCCAACAGGCGGCTGTCCTGGAGAAGCTCCTGGATGTGGTTCCGCAGGCCCACGCCCCGGGCCATCAGATACAGGTCGTACGCCTCCTTGGAAAGGATCCCCACGAACAGGACGATGGGGATGAACAGCACCAGGAAAATGATCCCGCAAGTGACCACCGACGCGGCGGAGCGCCTCATCCTCGCCTCGAAAAAAGCATGGATCGGCTTGAACAGCCCCGTCACCACCGCCGCCACCACGAAGATGGACAGAAACGGCAGCAACAGCCACCCCAGCATAAAGCAGGAAGCGAGAAAGACCCCGAGGAAAAACCAGAAGATGGCGTTGCGGGAAGCTTCTTGCGGCACTGGCGCCACCGGTGTCGTTGTGGCCCGCGGCCCGCCGGGATCGGCGCCGGCGGCGCCACAAAAAGACGACGCGCCCCGGTATCCGGCGGATCACGGCGGATTCGCTCCGGGGATCCTCCGGTCGACGGAGATCCGGAAATCGGACGCCTTCAAACGACCCGTCCCCGCCGGACGGGTGCCGGGGGGGACGGTGGTGCGTGCCGAAAGCCGTGGCGGGTCGGTCCGGACGGGAAGTTACCTGCTGATCACGCCGCCCGCGGTGATCAACAGGAGGACCTCATAGACGGCCAGCGCCGCGTAGCTCCCATTGAAGACCGCGTAAACGACGCCGCCGCCGACGATGGCCGGCACGCCAAAGACCACCAAGATGCCCAATCTTCTGCTGATGCTCATCTCCTGACCTCTCCTCGTTTCGATGTTGGTTCGGATCTCCGGTGAGGAGTCTGCCCCCCGAAAAACCGGCATTATAGGGAAAAATCTTTATGCTGGCAATGGAAAAACGGATCACCGTTCCACGATCATGGCCATCCCCATGCCGCCGCCGATGCACATGGAGATCAGGCCCGTATTGTATCCCTTGCGCTTCATCTGGTTCATGCAGGTCACCATCTGCCGGGCCCCGGTGGCGCCGATGGGGTGCCCCAGGGAGATGCCGCTGCCCAGCTCGTTGGGCTTGTCGTTGGCGATCCCCAGCTCCCGCATGCACCCGATGGCCTGGGCCGCGAAGGCCTCGTTGAGTTCGATGGTGTCGATGTCGCCGATGGCCATGCCCGTCGCCCGGAGGACCTTCCGGATCGCCGGGACCGGTCCGAGCCCCATGTAGGCCGGATCGAGGGCTCCCGAGGCGAAGGCCTTGATCTTCACCAGGGGGGTCAGCCCCAGAGACTCGGCCGTGCCCGCGTCCATGAGCAGAACGGCCGCCGCGGCGTCGTTGATGCCGGAGGCGTTTCCGGCGGTGACGGTGCCGTCCTTCTTGAAGGCCGGCCGCAGCTTGCCCATCTTCTCCATGCTGGTCTCCATGGGCCGTTCGTCCCGGTCGAAGACCGTGTCCCCCTTCCGTCCCTTGATGGTCACCGGCACGATCTCCTCGGCGAAGATCCCGTCCCCGATGGCCTGGACGGCCCGGGTGTGGCTGAGGACCCCCAGTTCGTCCTGCTCCTTTCGGTCGATGGCGTAGAGGGCGGCGATGTTCTCCGCCGTCACCCCCATGTGGTACCCGTAGAAGATCTCGTAGAGCCCGTCGAAGACCATCAGGTCGTAGATATCCCCCACCCCGGTCAGCTCCATGCGGTGTCCCCACCGGGCCTTGGGAAGGGCCATGGGCGCCTGGCTCATGTTCTCCTGACCGCCGGCCACCACCACGTCGGCCTGACCGGTCATGATGGCGGACGCCCCCAGGGCGATGGCCTTGAGCCCAGATCCGCAGACCTTGTTGATGGTCATGGCCGGGGTCTCCTTGGGCAGCCCCGCCTTGATCATGGCCTGGCGGGCGGGATTCTGGCCCTGGCCCGCCTGGAGGACGTTTCCCATGATCACCTCATCCACGGTCACGGGGGCCGCGGCGGCATCCCAGGCCCCGGCCTCCTGTTCCAGTCCGATGGGCCCCTGATCCTTGAGCTTGTCCGGGGCGACCGCGGACAACTCGTCCCCGGCCACCGGCCGCAGGCCGGCCCGTGAAAAAATGTTCCGCATGACGATTGCGCCCAGCTCGGCCACGGGCACGCTCGCGAGGCCGCCGCCGAAGGCGCCGATGGCGGTCCTCGCTCCGCTGACGATCACCACTTCTCTCATTGTCCGTTATCCTCCAGGTCTCGCGGTTGGCCGTTTCCGGATGGGGCGGGGACCGGAGACGGCGGGGGATTTCTCTTAACAAACCAAGAAAATATGAATATCATGGGAGCGCGGACGGGTCAATGGAGAGTCGAAAATGTGTCTGATTATTTTTTCCTATGCCGACCATCCCCGGTACCGGCTCGCGGTGGCCGCCAACCGGGACGAGTTCCGCCGACGGCCCGCGCGGCCGGTCCACTTCTGGCCGGACGCCCCCGAAATTCTGGCGGGACGGGACCTGACGGGCGGAGGAACCTGGATGGGAGTGAGCCGGTCGGGGCGGTTCGCCGCCCTCACCAACTTTCGGGACCCCGGATCCGTCCGGAAGGACGGCCCTTCCCGGGGGGATCTGGTAACCGAGTTTCTCCGTTCGGATCTCCCCGCCCGGGACTGCATCCGGACGATCTCCGGGGACCGCCGTTACAACGGATTCAATCTTCTCGCCTTCGACGGTTCGGCCCTCTGCTACTACGGCGACCGGGACGGGGAGGTCCGGCGAGTCTCCCCGGGCCTCCACGGTCTGAGCAACCATCTCCTCGACACCCCCTGGCCCAAGGTGGAGCGGGCCGAGGCGGCCCTCTCCGCCCCCCTGGCCGAGAACCCCGTCGATCCGGAGGCCCTCTTCCGGGTCCTCTCCGACCGGTCCCGGCCCCCGGACGAGCGCCTGCCGGACACCGGCATGGGCCTGGCCTGGGAGCGGCTCCTCTCCCCCATCTTCATCGCCGGCGATCTCTACGGCACCCGCTGCGCCTCCGTGGTGCTGATCTCCCATTCCGGAAAGGTCGACTTTTGGGAGCGGACCTTCGTCCGGGTCCCGGAGGGGGTCGTGGCCGCCGGGACCCGGCGGTTCGAGATTCCGCCGGCCCACGGAGAAACCTAGCCCCGGAACCCTCCGACGCACCGGCTCCCGCCGGCCGGCATCCGGTTTGTCCGGTGCGCCCTCGGTGTTTCGGTCAGCGCCGCCGTCGCAGGATCGCCGCGGCCGCCCGGAGGAGGTACTTGGGGTGGTACCGGAGCCACCGGTTTCCCAGGATCGCGGTGCGCCAGTGGTGGAGGTATTCGGAGGGCAGGCCGCTTCTCCAGGCGGCCTTGGCCAGGTGGAGGTGCTCCCGGGCGAAGACGCGGTCCTGGAAGGCCATGAGGTCGGGCCGCTCCTCCTCCATGGCCTGGAAAAAGAGGTTCAGGTGGCGGGTTCCCTGGGCCAGGAGCCGCCGGGCGTCGTCCCGGGCCCGGACCCCGGGATGGCGACGGTGTCGGGCCACCACCCGGTCCACGAAGCAGAACCTGTAGCGCGCCGCGATCCGGAGGTGGAGATAGAGATCTTCCTTGAGCCGGAGTTCCTCGGGATAGCCGCCGATCTCCCAGAGGACCGATTTCCGGACCAGGAAGGCGCCGGTACGGACCACGTTCCGGAAGAGGAGATCGGGCAAAAGGTCCCCGTCGGGGTGGGGCGTCGACCGGCCCCGGATCGGATTGAGGTTCCGGTCGCAGGGGATCTTGATGCCGTAGGCGGCCCCCCACCGCCGGGACTCGGCCTCCCGCTCCCGGAGGGGGCCGAGCAGGGCGGCCACCCCTTCGGGCTCCAGCGCGTCGTCCGAGTCGAGGAAGAGGACGTACTCCCCTTCACAGGTGGTCCACCCCAGGTTCCGGGCCGCCGACTGTCCCCGGTTGATGGGCTGCCGGTGGAGGGTCAGGGGGGCATCCACCGCCTTGAGGGCCTCATAGGTCCCGTCGTCGGAGCCGTCGTCCACCACCACCACTTCCATGGGCCGGTGGGTCTGTTCCAGGGCGCTCCGGACGGCCGTAAGGACGTAGTCCCTCCGGTTGTGGACCGGGATCACGACGCTCACCTGGGGGAGGGGATCGGTCATGGGACGCCCCTTCGGTTCCGGCCATCGGCGGCCGGTTCGGGCTCCAAGGTCCCGGCAAAGCCGAGGAGCCGGCGGGCCCGGTTCTTCCAGGAAAGTACCCGGGCCCGGCGGGCGGCCCGGCGGGCGTACTCCCGATAAGTTTCCGGATCATCCAACAGGCGAAGGGCCGCGTCGGCGAATGCATCCGGGTCGTCCGGGGGGATGTGAATCCCGGCGTCTCCGGTCACCTCCCGCACCGACGGCAGGTCGCTGCCGATGGCGGGCAGTCCGTGGGAGAGGTAATCGAGGGCCTTGACCGGGCAGGTCAGGTAGCGGTTGTAGTAGGTGTCCCGGAGCATCACCACCCCGACACTGGCCCGGTCGGCCAGGATCCGGTGCATCTCCTCGGGCGGGAGGAAGGGGGAGAAGGAGACGCATCCGTTCACGCCCATGGCGGCGGCCCTGGCCTCGAGCCGTTCCACCGAGGCGGTCCCGCCCCCCAGAAAGAGGGTTCGGACGTTTCGATCCGCCAGGTTTCCGGACGCCCTCAGGAGGAGATCGGCCCCCTTGTCCCCGTGCACCCGGCCCACGTAGACGAGGGTCCGCCGGACCCGGCGATCCTCGGGGTCGGCGACGGGCCGGGGGATGGTGCCCAGCGGCGCCGCCACGGCGGGAAGGTTCGGGAAGAGCTTCCGGTACCGGTC
The DNA here is from genome assembly GCA_964431545.1 of uncultured Desulfobacteraceae bacterium. Lineage (GTDB taxonomy): Bacteria > Desulfobacterota > Desulfobacteria > Desulfobacterales > JAABSP01 > CAYSLC01. The sequence continues at coordinate 25,272 of CAYSLC010000011.1, forward strand.
CCGCTGCGCGGCGGTGATGCAGACGAGGCCGTCGATCCGGGGCAGGAAGAGCCGCTCCAGGAGCCACTCCCGGATGTGGCGGGATTTTTTCCGCTCCACCCAGGAGAGGTCGGCATAGAGATCGTGGAGTTCGTAGAATCCCCGCACCGGGAGCCGCCGGCGCAGCCCCGGCAGGGACCGGAGGAACCCCGACTCCCGGGTGAAGACGGCCACTTCGTCCCGCCGGGCCAGGGACCGCACCAGCCGGACCCCGTTCCGGAAGACCGGGAGACTGTAGGTGGACCGGCCCACCCGGAGCCGGGGGATCCGATGGATATAAAGGGTCGGGGGCGGTTCGATGCCGTAGAATTCCCGCAGGTCGGCCCCGGTATCCGAGGGTTCTCCGGCCCCGATGCACAGGTGGGTCTCGACCCCGAGTCCGGCGAAGGAGGCGGCGTTACGGACCGCCACGTTGACGATGGGCCCCGGCGTCCGCCAGTCCCGCTTGTTGACCCAGACGACGATCATCCCACCCCCCGCCGGATCGGCTGCTCCATGGGAAGGATCTCCGCCACCGCCCGAAAGACCCGTTCCACCGGCAGGCTCGCCATGCAGTAGCCTCCGCCCCGGGGGCAGTCCTTCCGGCCGTGGCCGCAGGGGCGGCAGGGGAATTCGGCGGCCACCACCCGGTCGTGGGGCCGCCGGGGGCCCCATGACTCCCACCGGGTGGGGCCGAAGAGGGCCACCGCCGGGGTCCCCACGGCGGTGGCCATGTGGATGGGGGCCGAGTCGTTGCCCACCAGGCAGGCGGCCCGGCCGATGACGGCGGGCAGCGCTTCCAGGGGGACTTCCCCGGACAGATCGACGATCCCCGGGAGGCCGGCGATCTGCCGAATCCGATCGACCGCCCCCCGATCCCCGGGACCGCCCAGGAGGACGGCCGGCAGTCCCGCCTCCCGGATGATCCGGCCGGCCAGGGCCGCGAACCGTTCCGGGGGCCAGCTTTTGTACCACCGCCGGGAGCCCGGATGGATCGCCACGAAGGGGTGTCGGGGCGATACCCCCGCCGCTGTCAGCAGATGATCCGCCCATGCGCCGTCTTCGTCGGCCACGGGGAGGCGGGGGTGGATTTCCGTCGCCGGTAAATTCAGGGCCTCCGCCGCCTTGAGGTGGTGATCCACCGTGTGCCGGCCGTCGAGCACCGAGTCGACCACCCGGGTGTAAAAGAGTCGGTTCCGGAAAAGATGGTCGCTCCGGTAGCCGATCCGGCGGCGGGCCCCCGAGGCGAAGGCGAGGAAGGCGGACCGGTCGTTGTTGGTCAGGTCGATGGCGGTGTCGTACCGGCCCCGGCGGATCTCCCGGAGGAGCCCGAGGACGGCCCCGGGATCGTTGCGCCGGCCCTCGTCCAGGGCGAGAACCCGCCGGACATCGGGGTGCCCCTTGAGGACCGAGGCGGTGGACCGGTGAACCAGCACGTCGACGGATGCGCCGGGGAGGCCCTCGGCCAGGGCCTGGAGCAGCGGGGTGGTCAGCACCGTATCCCCGATATACCGCAGCTTGATCACCAGAATCCGTCGGGGCGGGGACTCAGGACGGCGTGTCGGCATATCGTCCGTCGACGACCGGCGGCTCCTCCGGTCGGGATGTCCGCCGTCTCCGGCGGATGTTGTCGGTGTGGCGGGCGATGCGTCCGATCTTCCGGTCGATCCAGAACCGCTGGAGACGCTCCAGGGGTCCCGGGGACGCCTTTTCCTTGTAGGCCAAAAGCAGCCCGGTGCGGTCCTCCGGGGAGAAGGGGGGCTGGGGCAGGGTGTAGGCGAGGCGGGCCAGACTCCGGACCATCCATCGCCACCGGAGGACCCGCCGCCGGTCCGCCCCGCCCAGGTCGAACAGGGCGAGGTCCGGGACCGTGGCGTCCTCCGGAGATCCGAGGAGAAGGTGGGTGGCGTTGAAATCCCGGTGGTTCAATCCGGCCCGGTGCATCCGCCGGGCCAGGGCCGCCGCCCCCCGGATCAGGGCCTCCCGCCGGCTTCGCCCTTCCGGGTCGCAGAAGAGGTCCGGCCGATGCCGGAGCAGCGTCTCCAGGGGGACCAGGGGATGGACATCCAGCGTCGCCACCAGCGATCGCCCATCGCACCCGTGGGCGAGCCGTTCCCCGCAGGCCACGGGGATCACCGTGGGGATGGCGGCCCGGCGGAAGGCCAGGATGTTCTCGAACTCCGTCCGGCCCCGGGACCGCCGGCCCGGCCGTTCCGACCCGTGACGCTTGACGAAGAGGGCCCGGCCCTCGGGCCGGCCGGGAAGGGGAAGGCGGACCACCGAGCGCCCCGGGATCTCTTTGACCCTCTCGCCCCCTTCGGCCCGCCAGAGTGCCTCGAACCGGTCGAGGCCGAGATCCCGCAGAAGCGGCGCGGCCTCCCGGTTGACGGTCAGGTCCCCCATGGGGGCGGTCTCCACGGGGGCGAGATACCGGCTCATCCCTGCCGGGGCCACTGGCGCACCTCTTCATAGAGCCGGATCGCGCGCTTCGCGTGGGCCTCCAGGGTGAAGGCCCCGGCGACCGCGGCGCATCGACGGGACATCTCGGCCGATTCATCCGGGGGGAGGGTCGACATCTCGGTGATTCGGCGGGCCAGCTCCCGGGGATCGTCCCCCTGGAGGACGTATCCGTTGCGGCCCTCCTCGATGAGTTCCGCGGCGCCGTTGTGCCGGGTGGTGATCACCGGCAGGCCGCAGGCCATCGCCTCCAGGCAGACATTGGCGAACGCGTCGTACCGGGTGGGGAGGACGAAGAGGTCGGCGGCGGCATAGAGTTCCGGCGTGTCCGACCGGGGGCCGGCGAACCGGACCCGGTCCCCCAACCCGTGGGTCCGGGCCCACTTGAGATAGGGTCCGGGGTCGTCGTTGCCCACCACCAGGAGACGGGTTTCCGGGGCCGCCGACAGGGCCATGGCCTCCAAGAGGAACCGGAGGTTCTTGAGCCGGAAGTTGTTGGCCACAAAGAGGATCACCCGGTCCGTCTCGCCGTGGCCGAGTCGATCCCGCATCCCATTGCGCGCCCGGTCCCGGAGCCGGGCGTGAAACCGCCCCGTGTCCACTCCGTTGTAGAGGACCCGGATCCGGCCGGGGGCCACCGGATAGTGGTCGAGGATCTGTTCCTTCACCAGTTCGGAGTTGGTCATGATGCACTTGCATCCGCCGGAGAGGAAGATCCGCCTCTCCAGAGCGGAAAGGACCCGGCGCCGGAGGCCGGCGGACTTGAAGGCCCGGAGGAGGGGGGATTCGTACCGTTGGGCCACCATGACGGGGCTGATCCCGTCGGAGACCCGGAAGATGTCCTGGCGGAAAAGCCGGTCCATGCTGTGGAGCACGGAGAGGTCGAGGCCGGCGGCGGCCCGCCCCGCGAAGTGGGCGAAGGAGAGGTGCTTGAAAGGGGAGCCCAGGTGCCAGATGGGGACCCGGTGGAAGGTGATCCCCGGCTCCCGGAGATGGGTGTTGGCCAGGACGTGAACCTCGTGGCCGGCGCGGACCAGCTGCCGGCCCAGCATCACCGAATACCGCTCCTTGCCCCCCTTGTCGAGGACATGGTCCCTGCAGGCGATCCCGATCTTCACGGCGACAGCCCATAGAGGATGATGTCCCCCTGGTCGGGGGCCCACCAGTGGCGCAGCGGTTTCAGGCGGCCCGCGAGGGCCGGCCACTCGGCGGCGGGGGGCGGATCGGCCGAGCGCCACAGGAGGTAGTCGGCCTCCTGGTCGAGAAAATCGGCCCCTTCCGGGCCCCTGCCGTCGAGGATGGCCGCCCGCGGGAAGGGCGGAGCCCCCGGATAGTCGAGATGGGTGTAGAAGTCCACCAGAATCAGTTCCTTGAACCGGCCGGCCACCACCACCGGACGGGCGTCCCCGGCCAGCCGGGCGATATGGGTCCCGATCTCCTTGAAGATCCGTTTATCCCCCCGGTCATCATACCGCAATATCTTCGGCATGGAAACCCCGATGATCAACAGACAGACCAGGGCCAGAGCGGCGGACCGCTCCATGCCCAGGCGCCTTGCCATGCCGTCCCGGAGCCTCGCGACGCCGTACCCCATGAAGACGAAGGCCGGAAAGAGGAACAGGGCGATCCACCGGCTGTACATGGCCCAGAGGTGGAAGACCTGGGCGTAGAGCACGACAAGCGCGGCCCCGCCCCCCAGGCAGAGGTAGACGAGCCGGGGGTCCCGGCGGATCTCGCGCCGGGCGGAAACGAGGCCCGCGGCCCAGAGGAGAAACAAGGGCGCATGGAAGGCCCGGACGGTCTGGACCAGGAGGATCCCCAGGGCGAGGAACCAGAGGAGGTTCCGGACCCGCTCCAGGAAATACCGTTCGATGCTTCCCGGCGCCCCCTGATCGATCCAGCGGGCGAGGCTCTCCCGAAGCGCCCCGTACCGGTCGTCGAGGCCGGCCAGCCGGTCGATGATCCGCGCCGGGCCGAGCAGCTCGATATCCAGGTCCCCGAACAGGACCAGATTGAATCCCCCCAGCAGCAGAAGGGCCGCCGACGGCCCCAGGAACCAGGCCAGATCCCGCCATCTCCCCCCGCCCCGGCCGAAGAGGAGAAAGCCGGCGGATACCACCAGAAGGGAGACCGCCTCGATCCGGGCCCAGGCGGCAAAGAGAAGGCTCGCGCAGGCCAGGGAGAGGAGGACCGGCCGGCGCCGCTCCAGGTGGAGGACGAACAGATAGAGTCCGAGCATCAGGAAGGGCCAGTAGAGCGGACCGCGGATGATCTCCCGGGCGGTGCTCACAAATGACGGGCAGAGGGCGAAGGCGAGCAGGGCCGCGGCGGCCACGGTCTCCTCGAAGAACCGCCGCAGGAGCCACCAGAGGGGGACCAGGACCAGGGAGCCGAAGAGGACCGAGACCGCCGTGGCCGCCGTCACCCAGTCGCCGGTCAGGGGGTAGGCGAGGGCGATGAGGATGGCGTAGTTGGTCAACAGGGGGTAGCCGCTGGTGACCAGGTGGGACTGGCCGTGGTAGAGGGCCTTGGCCTGCTGGATGTAGAAGGTGGCGTCGGTGTTGACCACCTCGGTGTGGCAGGCGCAGAAGATCCGGACGGCAAGCCCGAGGAAGATCACCAGGAGGGCCGTCCGTCCTAATGGGAAGGACGATGGGGGCGCGGGGCCCGTGTCGGTGGCGGGCCCCGTCATCCGTCGTCCTCCGGATGCGCCTTCCGGCCGTGGGAGGGGGCTTCTCGTACCGGGGTTTCGGGATCGGTGTCCGCGTCGTCTTCGGCGGAACGGGGGCGCCTTCTCCGATCCTTCGGCAGCAGCGTCTCCACGGCGGTGAGCACGTCGGGGACGTCGATGGCGGCCATGCAGGCGGTCGTCCCGCACCGGCGGCGGAAACAGGGGGCGCACGGCAGGCCGGCCCGGACCACCCGGTGGCCGGGGCCGAAGGGGCCGGTGCGCCAGGGGGCGGTTGGACCGAACAGGGCCACCACCGGGGTCCCCACCGCGGCGGCCAGGTGCATGGGGCCGGTGTCGGTGGTGACGGCCAGGTCGGCGGTCCGGAAGAGGGCCGCCAGCTCCGGGAGCGATGTTTCACCGGCCAGGTTGGCGGCCAGGCTCCCCATTTGTCCCAGGATCCCGGAGATCACCCCCCGGTCCGCCCCCGCCCCGGTGAAGACCACCCGTGCCCCGTACCGGGCCGCCAGCCGGTCGGCGAGCCGGGCGAACTTTTCGGCCGACCAGAGCTTGGTGGCCCACTTGGCCATGGGGTTGACCGCCACCAGGGGTCCGGTGCCCGTGGCGCCGTGCCGGGCCAGCAGGCCGTTCACCTTTTCGAGGGCCGCATCCCCGACGGGGAGGCGGTATTCCACCACCGGGGTGGGGATCCCCAGGCCGTTCAGGATGTCGAGGCTCCGCGGCAGAGCGTGGCGGTCCATGGAGCGAAGGGGGAAACGGTGGTTGAGGAACCAGTGGCTGCCTTCGATATGGTCGAGGCCCGATCCGTAGCCGGCCTTCCGCCTCCCCCTTGCCAATCCCACCAGGAGGCCGCTCTTCAAGAGCTGCTGGAAGTCGATCACCAGGTCATACCGGGTCTCCCGGAGGTCCCGGACGAACCGCCCCATTTCCAGGAGCGCCCGGCGCCGATCCCGGAAGGAGGATGACCGGCCGAGGAGGGATCGGACCCAATCCTTCCGCCGGGAGACGATCACCCGGTCGAGGGACGGGTGGCCCTCGAGGAGGGGGGCGGCCGCCGCCTCCACGACCCAGGCGATGTGAGCCGCCGGGTAGGCCCGCCGCAAGGCGTTGAGGGCGGGCAGGGTGTGGATCACGTCCCCGATGGCGGAGAGCTTGACCATCAGGATCCTTTTGGGCGGGATCCTCTCGGGCGGGATCTTCATGAGGATCCCTTTCGCCCGTGCCGGAGAAGCGATTTCCGGGCCGACGCCAAGACCCGGTCGACGGTCACGCCGGCCATGCAGCGGTGATCGATGGGGCACTCCGGCTTCATGCACGGCGCGCAGGGGGTCGGGTGCCAGATCATCTCGGCGTGGGGTCCGGCCGGGGAGGTGGTCCTCCGGTCGGTGGGGCCGAAGACGGCGATCTGGGGGATCTCCAGGGCCGCGGCCACGTGCATCAATCCCGAGTCGTTGGTGATGAAGAGATCGCAGCAGCCGATGAGGGCCATGGCCCGGCGGAGGGTGGTGGCGCCGCACAGGTTGACGCACCGGATCCCCACCTCCCCCCGGATCCGGTCCCCCAGGGCCTTCTCTCCGGGGCCGCCGAAGACCAGGACCCGGACCCCGAAGTCCCGGACCAGGCCCCGGCAGACCTCCGCGTACCGGTCGGCGGGCCACCGTTTGGCGCCGCCGAAGGCCGCCCCCGGATTGATGCCCACCCGCCCGGCCCCATCGTCGGGACCGCCCAGATTCCGGAGGAGGGCGAGGGCCTCCCGCCGCTCACCGGGGGCGATGGCCAGGCGAAGGGTCCGGTCGTCGGCCCGCAGGCCGGCCCTTTTGAGCAGGTTGAGGTAGTAGTCGATCTGGTGGACCCGCTTCTCCCGGACCCCGAGCCGGACCGCGTGGGTGAGCAGAGGCCCCCGGCCGTCGGATGCGTACCCCATCCGCCGGGGGATCCGGGCCAGGAGGGTCAGCAGGGCCGGCTCGAAGGCGTTCTGGAGGAGTACGGCCAGGTGAAACCGCCGCTTCCGGAGATCGTTCACCAGGGCGAGTTTGCCCCGCCATCCCGCGTGGCCTTCCCGGGCATCGTACGGCAGGACCTCGTCCACGTCCGGACTCCCCTTATACACCGGTACCACCCACGGCTTGGCCAGCACGACGAGCCGGGCGTCCGGAAAGGCCGAACGGGCCGCCCGGACCGCCGGAGTGGCCATGACGGCGTCGCCGATCCAGTTGGGGGCCCGGATCAGGATCCGCCGAAGCACTGTGGGATCGAGGGACCTCATCGCCGTCGTCTCCCCCGCTTCTTCCGCTTTGGGAGCGGCATCTGGCGGGGCCAGGGCCGGTAGGGCTTGCCCTTCCAGCGGCGGTGGACCCAGAACCACTGGTCGGGGTACTCCCGGATCAGCGCCTCCAGCGCGTCGTTGTAGCGCTGGGTGTTGGTCTCGATGTCCTTGGTCCGGTCCCCGGTCCGGATCAGGGGGATTTCGGGGCGGAAGACGGCCCGGAAGGTCCGGCCCTCCCGCATCAGGAAGCCGGGAACCACCGGGGCGCCGGTTTTCATGGCGAGCAAAGCCAGCCCCTTGTTGGTGCAGGCGGGGTGGCCGAAGAAGTCGACGAAGACCCCGTCGTACCAGTCGACGTTCTGGTCGAGGAGGACCCCCACCAGCTCCCGTCGCCTGAGGCTTTTGAGGACCCGACGCATGGAGTGGGCCTTGGGGATCATGGTGGCGCCGTACCGGGACCGGAGATCGATGAAAAACCGGTCCAGGGGGGCGAAGTCCAGTGGACGGTAGATGATGCTGGCCGGATAGCCGGCGGCCATGGCGGTGGCCAGGGGCAGGAGTTCCCAGTTGCCGGTGTGGCCGGTGAGGGTCAGCACGCCGTTCCCCCGGTTGTAGGCGGTCTGGAGGTGGTGGAGACCGTCCACCCGGAACCGCCGCCCGAAGTTTCGACCGTTGACGGTGAGGGACCATCCGATCTCGAAAGGCACCTGTCCGATGCCCATGAAGACCCGCCGGGCCAGGCGGCGGATCTCCCGGTGCCCCTTTTCGGGGAAGGCCCGCCTCAGGTTCTTTTCGGCGATCCGCCGGTGTTTCCGGTCCATGGCGTACCAGATCCGTCCCAGGGACCTTCCGGCGGCCTCGCCCCAGGTCCGGGGCACCAGCGCCAATGACCGGAAGGCGCCCCTGATCAACCCCTCCATGATCTTCAAGTGATCCGTTTCCATCTCCGTTTCGTTCGATGCAAGACCCATTTTGCACGGAACCTATAGTGGGAGGATCGTTCGGTGTCAAGGAGGAAAGCCTCTCGGCAACGGTTTGTGGGGCCGCCCCCCGCGGGGTCGCCAGAAAGGCATCGTCCGGAAAAATTGTATTGACAGAGGTGGGCGGCTTTGATAAATATCGAACCTCTTCGGGGCTGTAGCTCAGTTGGGAGAGCGCATGACTGGCAGTCATGAGGCCAGGGGTTCGAATCCCCTCAGCTCCACCATTTCAGGTTTTTTGGGGGGACGGTTGTGATCAACCGTCCCCTTTTTCGTTGGGGACTCCTCGACCGCGTTCCGGTGCCCGATTCCGGGAACCGTCGGAAAACGAGTTCGAAACCACGCACGGAAAAGCCCCATTTTCCCCCGGCCGCATCGCCGGGAGCCCGGAGGTGACCCATGTCCGACCTTCCCGATCCCGTGGAACTGACCCGGCGGCTCCTCGCCTTCGACACCGTCAATCCCCCCGGCAGCGAGGGGCCCTGCGCGGCATACCTCGGCGGGCTCTTGGAGCAGGCCGGCTTCGCCGTGCGGACCGTCGATCTCGACCGGGGGCGGCCCAACCTGATCGCAACCCTCTCGGGTACGGATGACGGTCCGCCCCTGTGCCTCTCCGGCCACCTGGACACCGTTCCCCTGGGAAACGCCCCCTGGCGGTTCGATCCCTTCGCCGGGGGCCGGGAGGGGGACCGGCTTTACGGCCGGGGATCCTCCGACATGAAGGGGGGGATCGCCGCCATGACGGTGGCGGCCATCCGGCTGGCCGGGCTCTCCGAGGGGAGGCCGAACCTGTCGCTGGTGTTCACCGCCGGAGAGGAGCACGGCTGCCAGGGGGCCTCGGTGCTGGCCGGGATCGACGGGGGGCTGGGCCCCGCCGGCGCCCTCGTGGTCGGGGAGCCCACCGGCAACTATCCCATGCTGGGCCACAAGGGGGCGCTCTGGCTCGATGCCCATGCCTCCGGGGTCTCCGCCCACGGCAGCATGCCGGACCAGGGGGACAACGCCATCTACAAGGCGGCCCGGGCGGCCCTTCTGCTGGAAGGGTTCGATTTCGGGGTTCCGCCCCACCCCATCCTCGGTCCCCCCACCCTCAACCTGGGCACCATCTCCGGCGGCACCACCGTCAACATGGTACCGGACCGGGCCAGCCTGGGCATAGACGTCCGAACGATCCCCGGCGTGACCACGGACGAGATCCAGGACCGGCTGCGGGAATCCCTCGGCCCCGATCTGGAATGGGGACGGGCCGTGGGGGCCGACAGCGTCTGGACCGAGCCCGGCGACCCATGGGTCCGGGATCTCTTCGAGACCATGGCGCCGCTTCTGGGGGAACGCCCCGAACCGAGGGGCGTCACCTACTTCACCGACGCGGCCATCCTCTCCCCGGCCCTGGGGCGTCCCCCCACCGTCATCCTCGGCCCCGGCGAGCCGTCCCAGGCCCACAAGACCGACGAATACTGCCTCGTGTCCAGGATCGAGGCGGCGGCGGAGGCCTATTTCCGGATCGGAAGGCGGTGGGGAGAGCGCTGAGGGGGAGTGAAGAGGGGGCTGCGTCTCGGGGCCAGGGGCTTGACAGACGGTACTGATGTTCTTATAAGTATCAGTATATGCTTCGTTTTTTTTGCTTGGACCGGAATCGGACAGGAGGAAATGGATGGCGAAACCCCGAAACGCCATGGAGATCTTTGAACTGCTCGACAAGTCGAACTGCCGGGATTGCGGATACAAGACCTGCCTGGCTTTCGCCGGGGCGGTCTTCCGGGGCCAGGCGACCCTCGACCAGTGCCCCAAGCTCGATTCGGAGACGGTGGCGCGGTTTTCGGAGCCCGCTGACGGGGGCAACGACACCGAGGCGAACCGGGCCGAGCACCTGGAAGAATTGAAAAGGGAAGCCGCCGCGCTCGACTTCCGGGAGGCGGCGGAGCGCGTGGGCGGCCGGTTCCACAACGACCGGCTCACGGTGAAGGTCATGGGCAAGGATTTCACCCTCAATCCGGACGGGACCCTCTCCGCCGACATCCACGTCAACCCGTGGGTGGCCGTCCCGTTCCTCGATCATGTGCTCAACGGCAAGGGGGCCGATCCGGCCGGGGAGTGGGTCTCCTTCCGAGAGCTGTCCGGGGGCCGGGAGCGGTACCCTCTCTTCCAGAAGCGGTGCGAGGAGGCCTTGAAACGGGTGGCCGACGTCTACACCGACCTCTTCGACGACATGGTCCACATCTTCAACGGCAAAGAGGTGGACCAGCAGTTCGCCTCGGATATCTCGATGGTCCTCCACCCCCTGCCCAAGGTCCCCCTGATGGTCTGCTACTGGTCCCCGGAGGAGGGGCTGGGCTCCTCCCTCAACATCTTCTTCGACCGGACCGCCGACGAGAACCTCGACATCGGGTCGATCTTCTCTTTGGGCGCCGGATTGGCCCAGATGTTCGAGAAGCTGGCCGTGCGGCATGGGTATTCGGTGCCCGCCTCGGAGTAGACGGCGCCCTTCCCGGTTCGTTTTGGGACCGGTCCTATTGCCGCAACCGGGTAAATCCGACCAGACAAATGACGCCGAGGAAAGCGGAGATCCACTTGATCCACCTTCGTTTGGTCTCGATCTCTTCCAAACGCGTTGACATCTGTTTGATGATGTTTTCGATATCGGCTTTGTTTTTCGTGGTCTGGAGGGAAGCCGCTTTATCGCGAAGGAAAGCCGCGTTGTTAGGGATGTTTTGAAACTCCTTCGCCATAGCCTCTTGGAATTTCAGGATCAAACCGAAAGATGTGATGTTATCGGATAATTGCTTCTGCTCATCGGTTTTTACGTAGTGGAACCAGACCGCCATCGCAATGAAAGCGATGCCGACCGCTAACACTGAATAGGCCAGGCCATTTCCTTTCCTTTCCACCCCCGCTTGTCCTTGGGCTGGTTTTCCAGCCGAACGCTCTTCGAAGGCGGCCTTTCGGTTTTGAGAATCGATGTATTTTTGGATCACGATGCCACAGTGCGGGCATTCGTCCGGCGGATGATCCGAAAACCGGATCGTTCGGCCGCATTTCGGGCAATCCTGTTGATCCGTCCCTGGGTCCGCTTCCATCGATGGAGATTCCCTCTCCGGAGGGCACGATGAAGCCTCCCTTCGCTGCCCCGGTGGTGGTTGGACCGTGATCCCGCACTTCAATCCCGTTTTCGAGATCGCCTGCCTGTACTTCTCAGCGGCGGCCTGATCCAAACCACCCTTAACACAGACCGGTTTTCCCTGGAAAAAACGGCCGATCTTGCCTGCATCAGTCTTGAATAATCTCGCGAGGCGCTGCTTTACCGCGTCGAGGTCTTGTCCCGGTTCAATTTCACCTTTGGTCATAATCTGGTAATGGCGCTTTTCCATATTCCCCTCATGATTAAAGGATTCGGTTGGTTGTCCAGGATCTCATTCATTCCGCTTCTCGTTTTTTTCAAACCGTAAGCTTCTCTCTTGCACGTTCAGAGCCTCCAGTGGAAACCGACTCTTTCGAGTGGACGCGGGGATGGCTTATTCCGGCGAATAGCGGACCTCCACCAGAAACAATCCGTGAGCCGGCGCCGTTGGACCGGCCTTGGACCGGTCCAGGGATTCCAGCGCCGCCCGGAACCCCTCGGGGCTCCGTTTCCCCAGCCCCACCTCCACCAGGGTCCCCACGATGTTCCGGACCATGAATCGGAGAAAGCCGTCCGCCTCGATTCGGAACGCCAGCATTCCGTCCCCGCCATCCGTCAGTTCAGCCGCCATGATCCGTCGTATGGTATGGGACCGGGGGCTGCCGGCCCCCTCGAAGGCCTTGAAGTCGTGGGTTCCGACCAGGTGTCGGGCGGCCCTTCCCATGGCCTCGACATCGAGCGGTTTTCCCATGTGCCAGTGGTAGGCCCGGCCGACCGCCGAGGGGAGGGGATGGTTCCGGATCTGGTAACGGTAGACCTTGCCGAGGGCGCTGAACCGGGCGTGGAAGTCGTCGTCGACTTCGGTGCAAGACAGGATCACCGTATCCGGCGCCAGAAGGCTGTTCAAGGCCCGCTGGAAGATATCCGCTGAAAGGTGGGTGTCGCAGCGGAAACTGGCGGTCTGTCCCAGGGCGTGGACCCCGGCGTCGGTCCGCCCCGAGCCGCTCACGACCACCCTGCGCTTGAGGATGGTGGCAAGGGCCGCCTCGATCTCCCCCTGGACGGTCCGGTCCCCCTTCTGGACCTGCCATCCATGGTAATCGGTGCCGTCGTATTCGATGACGAGCTTGAAGGTACGTTCCATGCCGGTGTCGATCTCAGCGCCTCCCAGAGAACCGATCACCATGCGAAGACCGCCGACAGGGAGGGTTGCCGGCGGGGATAGAGCGCGCTGTCCGATCGGGTGTGATCGCCCGTGGGGATTCCCGCTGGAGGAACCGCGCTTGCGGTTCCGCCGAAGCGCGGTTCCTCCTGGTTCGGGATCTGATCCTTAGATGGGTCGGCCGCCCCGGCAGGCCAAACAGTTAGGTGTCTTGGATTTCACGGGTGCCCTTCCTGCCTGGCGGTGATTTCGACACAACACCGAAGGGCATCTTGACAGAGCCGCATGGTCGTTTTTCAAAATCGAAATTTGTCAGCAATCGGCAACTCTGTCAAACGGAAACTTTCAAGGAGCAGGAGTGCGTTTCTATGGGGGAATCGATAGCTTATTGGAACAGGGTGCTCAAATCTCCTGCGCCAACCGAGCATATCTCAATAAAATCAAAATTTGAAGGGATCTTACCGTTTATCGATCAACTTGTGCCTCGCATATGCGGCACCTGTGATGGAATGGGGCATTGGGCCACCGTGATTTCATGGTTTTTTTCGATGTCCCCCGATCTTCAGTTCGGGGGATGGCGGCTTATAAAGTGGATTATAAAACTCGTGTTCGTCTTTATACAGGGGATTCTCAGTTACTTGTTTGCGAAGGTTAATTACAATTCGTTTCGTGGCGTTGACAGCACCGACAAAACGTCTGGATTGTTCCTCACCGATATCGTATGCAAGAGAGCACAATTCCGCGTAAAGATCCGATCCAGTGCCACTCGTACCCAATGCACGGTGAACTCCTTTTTGCATAATTTGTTTCCCTGTGTTACTTTTGGGGTCAGGAGAAAATTTCCAGTAAAAACACAATGCAAACAAATCTTCGATATAGAGAATGATGTAGTTGTCGCATGCATTCCGGACCATGTTCCGTAAGAAATTGTTTTGATCCACATATAGATTCTCAATCTCGGAATTTCTCGGACGCAGTTCGATGGCATAACGTTTGAAAGGACTAATCACTTTTTCAAGATTTTCCATTGGGCTATTTATATCCAATCTGGGTTTCAAATAATAAATGCGATCTACGTCTTTATATTTTCCAAATCGGCTCAATCGCATGATATACCATCCTGCCAGATTTTCTCCGATATACTCGAATAATTTTTGGGTAACTGCAGGATCGGCATTTTGAAAAGCAGAAGGGGCCTTGCGTTTCCATTGATTAGGAGCAGTTCCACTTTGATATTTTGCTTTGGCGGATTTTTCGAGAATTTTGTCTAGTATGTCTGCTTTTCCGTGGATTTTTCTGTCAATTTTCCCATGAAACCAACAATATATTTTATCAAATGTATCGGGTTCGTTCGGATCAAAAATATTACTTGCCAAGCGAGAAAAATACTGACACAACCTATCGTTACGATGGGCTGGCATTTTCAACCTCCTTTGTCATATTGAATTTCCAGGCATAAACAGTGTCCCGGCAAACATGATCACCGATCCACCGAGGCCATAGAGAAACGGTCGTTTGGCTTCGCTCCAATAGGCAATGGTAAAAATCAGAACGACGAAAGGGATAAAAAAGGACCCCAACCCCCACCAGACGGAAGTCCTGAATGCCACCACCAGCAGCCAGATTCCGGCCACGGTCGATAGAACGGCCCCTCCCAGAAATATGATAAATCCCACTGTTCCCATGGCTCTCCTCCTTGTCGGCCATTGATTCTTTTGCGTTTGAGTCGTTGTGCCCCCAATTTTGATACGTCGTGCCCCAAGCCGCGGCATGGACAGAACCGAAAAATAATGAAACCCACAACCATAACGGATCAAAAGAGCCGATATCGGGGTTGTGGGTTTCATCACCAACAGACCTCTCCCCTCTTTGGGCATACGCTTTATTTACCCGGTGAAACAGACGGTCCTGACAAACACAGCCGCTTTCTATGGAGGAGTACACGAAAAGCTGACTTCATTGTTTCCCCGGTCCGACTCGGAAACCTGTTCCAAAGCATTGACCATGATGGCGATCGGACCAATATCTATGCAACTCGGTAAGGAAAAGTACAATACAGTCGTTCCCCCGGCGGGAATGGCCGGTGTGGATAGCTCCGATATGTCACATCCCCAGTCCACTTGTGTCGTGGAAGCAACGGCGTCTGTTTTGCCTACGTTCTTGACATGCACTTCCAGCCGGTCCGAAGCGTCGAACTTGCAGAAACTCGTCGATCCTTCCGGTTTGACGGGCTCGAGGTCGGGTCCGGGACCCGGCTCCATTTTGTACGATACGAACTGAAAGCGCCCCTGCACCTTTTCTCCCTGGACATTGCTCAACTGCACCAGAAGATCTCCATCAGCATAGGGAGCCGCGGTTGGGATAAGAGGTTCGACCCCAGGCAGAGGCGTCACCACGGAAAGATCGTTGTCTGAATAGAGTTCCTCCGGGATGGTGATGACGTATCCACTATTGAATTGACTCCAGTAACAAGAGAGCCCTTCCGGGTAACTGTGCCGGATGCTCCCGTCGCTAAAAATGACCCCCATGGCGATCGGTTGGGGCCCCGTTGAAAGGTCCGGATAAAGACCCGCGGCGACCTGAAGGGATTGAACCGCCGTCTTCAACCCGATCTGAGCCCCGGAGGGCGAGGCCAGACAGAACACTGCCACACAAAAAACGGACACAACGACAAAAACCCTTTTGCCCATGACATTCCCCTTTCTTTTTCTTCTGATCCTTGTTTTGCGGATAAATCCCGAGTTTCATGGCCGCACCATAGTCCGGAAAACACTTGAAGGAAATGGGGCGTTTCCCTACGATGGGGGCGGGTTGAGGCAGTCCCCTCCGGGGCAGGGTTTTCGAGCATTCAGCCCGAACCGGAAGGAGGCGATATGTCGCTGATGGACCGATACCGGCTTGCCTTCGAGGCCACGGAATATTTCTGGTGGGAAGTCGATCTGAAAACGGGGGTGG
The DNA here is from genome assembly GCA_964431545.1 of uncultured Desulfobacteraceae bacterium. GTDB lineage: Bacteria > Desulfobacterota > Desulfobacteria > Desulfobacterales > JAABSP01 > CAYSLC01. The sequence continues at coordinate 40,917 of CAYSLC010000011.1, forward strand.
CGATTCAGCCCCCGGAGATCTATCGGGCGCTCGGCATCGAGGACCAGAAGGACCGGTACCGCACCGTCGAACAGCTCCACGCCCTGGTCCATCCGGAGGATCTCGCCGAGCTGAAAGAGAGCGTCCGGCGGCACCTGGCCGGCGAAGAGCCGTTCCACTTCTGCGAATGGCGGGCTCGGACGGCCCGAGGGGACTGGATCTGGTTTCAATCCAAGGGTAAGGTCATGGCGCACGACGCGTCGGGAGAGCCCCACCGGGTCTTCGGGATCACCAAGGACATCACCGAAGAGCGCCGGTTGCGGGACGCCATGGAAAAGGCCCTGGAGACGGCGGAAAAGGCGAACGAAGAGAAGAGCCGCTTTCTGGCGGTCATGAGCCATGAGATCCGAACCCCCCTGAACACCATCCTCGGGATGAGCGAGCTGCTCTCCGCCACGCCGCTGAACGGACGGCAGGCCGATTACGTGGCGTCGCTGCAATCCTCCGCCAAGACCCTCACCGGCCTCGTGGGGGATATCTTGGACATGTCCAAAATCGAGTCCGGGAACATGAGATTGAAGACGGAACCGGTGGCGCCCTCGGCCCTGCTCAAAGACATCGGGACGCTATTCGAGGAGGCCGCCAAGGAGAAAGGGATCCTGTTGAGCTGCCACGCCGTGGCCGGGACACCGCCCCGGATCCTGGGCGATGGAACCCGGCTCCGACGGGTCCTCATGAACCTGGTGGGCAACGCTTTGAAGTTCACCGAACGGGGGGAGGTCCAGGCGACCGTCGAGCTCCTGCCGGAAGATTCCGGGGCGGGCCGTCTGCTGTTCAAGGTCCGCGATACCGGCATCGGGATCTCCGACGCCCTGCAGGGGCGGGTCCTCGAGCGGTTCGTCCAGGCGTCCGACTCCAGCAGGCGCTCCCACGGCGGATCGGGGCTCGGGTTGACCATCGTCTGCCATTTGGTGCGCCTCATGGGCGGGTTCCTCTGCATCGAAAGCCGCCCCGGCATGGGGAGCATCTTCTCCTTCGCCGTTCCGGCCCCCATCGCCCCCGACCCCGAAGCCGTACCGGCCGGGGCCCTCCCTGCTCCGGCGGATCTCGCGCTGAGGATATTGGTGGTGGACGATGAGGCGGAAAACCGGAATCTGATCCGGTTCTACCTGGAGGGGACGTCCTGCGACGTGGCCGCGTGCGGCGATGGCGAGACGGCGCTGCGGCGGTTTGAAACCGAGGACTACGATGCGGTGCTGCTCGATATGTCGATGCCGGGGATGGACGGCTACGATTTTGCCGAGCGGGCCCGGGCCTTCGAGTCGGCGCGGGGACGTCGTCCCACCCCCATCATCGCCGTGTCGGCCCACGCCTTCCTCGACGACATTCGGAAGGCCCTGGCGGCCGGCTGCGACGCCTATTTGACCAAGCCCGTGACCCAGGAGGCCCTGCTGGGCCACCTGCTTCGGGTCGCCGGGCAGGAACGACCCGTCGCCCGGGGGGCTCCCGGCACCCATGGAGCGACCGGCGCTCGGACCCGGCCGACGCGTTCCCCCGATGCCGGCGGCGGACTTCCCGGGCCGGACCGGATTGCCGGACGATTGCGGGCGCTGGCCGACGAGGCCCTCGAGGCCGTCGACACGGGGGATTTTGGGCGCGTGAAGCGGGTCGGCCACGCCGTCAAGGGGCTGGGCATGCGCTTTTCCCTGGCGGATGTCGCCCGGATCGGGCAACGGTTGGAATCGGCGGGAGGCGCGGGGGATGGTCCGGCTGTCCGGAACCACGCCGAGGACCTGGGGGAGTGGACCAGGGAGATGGCGGGCGGCGCCGCCCCCGGTCAGGCTTCGTTCGGATCCCTGCCCATGTAGGCCGCGATCAACTCGGCCGTGCTTGCCGCCCCGAGCTTCCGTTTCAGGTTGGCCCGGTGTTTCTCCACGGTTTTGATGCTGATGCCCAGCTCCCATGCGATCTGCTTGTTCAGGCGGCCCCTCGCGACGCGATCGAGGACCTGGTTTTCCCGTGGAGACAGATGGGCCAGCCCGTCGAAACTTCGGTATTCGATGCCTTTGAGGTACCCGTCGATGATTCGATCCATCAGGCCGCCGCACATGAACTTCCGGCCCCGGAGAAGGGCGGCCATGGCCAGGGCCAGCTCCTCCCCGGAGGCGTTTTTCAGGACGTATCCGTCCACGCCGGCGGCCAGGGCCTCGGAGATGTGCGCCTCGTCGGTCATGGCGGTCAACGCCAGGATCTTGACCCCGGGGCGTCGGGCCTTGATCTCCCGGGTCGCCGCAACCCCGTCCATCCCCGGCATCGCGAGATCCATCAGGACGATCCCCGGCACCAGCCGGTCCGTCTCCTCCACCGCGCGCCGGCCGTCGCCCACGTCCGCCACCACCCGGAAACCGTCCAAGGAGGAGACCAGGGAACGGAACGCTTCACGGATGAGTTCCTCATCTTCGGCGATGATCACATCCGTCGTTTCCATGCAAATCCCAAAAGAAAACCGGTTGATTCCGACAGCGGCCCCATGAATAGGGAAAACCCTGCCATAGGGAAAAACCCTACCTCACCCGATACCGCTTTGTCCATATAAAAATCCGAAAAAGTCCGATACTTGTCGTCTGCTCTCCCCTCTTCAACCCGGCCTGGGAGGACCGATCGGAGAACCCCTCAAAGCACCAGGGCCGCCGACAGGGAGAAAAAGGAGAGGACCGTGGAGAGGACGATGGCCGCCGAGGCGAGTTCGGTGTCGCTGTTGAGCTGGGAGGAGAGGACGTACAGCGCGGTGGAGGTGGGCAGGCAGAAGAAGATCATCCCCACCCGGAAGGGGATTCCGGTGACATCGAAGGCCCGCATCAGGAGATAGCCGACAACGGGAAAGATCACCAGTTTGATGGCGGCCGCCGACAGGGAGAGCCTGAGATACCCCTTCAGGTTGGCGAAGGTGAGGGCCCCGCCGATGGAGATCAGGGCCATGGGCAGGGCCGCCAGGGAGGTGAGCCGGAGGGTGTTGTCGAGAAAGGCGGGGAACCGGTTGACGATCCGGGCGTAGAGGATCCCGGCCAGGCAGGCGAGGATCAGGGGGTTGGTGAGGATCGACCGGCCGGTGGTGCGCAGGCGCTCTCCCAGGCCGCACCGCCGGCCAGAGAACCAGATGAGGGTGGAGACGCTGAAGACGTTGATGAGGGGGATGACGAACCCCACCAGGATCCCGAACTGGGCCACGCCCGACTCCCCGACGGCCGTGATGATGACGGCCATGCCGATGTAGGTGTTGAACCGGTAACAGCTCTGGGAGAAGGTCCCGGCCTGGTACTCCCCCACCCGGAAGGTATGGATATAGAGCAGACTTACGGAAAAGAGGATCACCACGGCGCAGACGCCCGCCAGGACGAACCGCCAGTCGATGCCCGAGGTGGGAGCCCCGCCGATCTTCCAGAAGAGCATGGCCGGGAAGAAGATGTAGTAGATCAGCCGGTCGGATGTCGCGAGAAATTGGTCGGTGGTCAGGCCGTGGTGTTTGAGGCGGTTGCCCAGGGCCAAGAGGAAGAAGACCGGGAAGAGGCTGTCGAGGACGATCATGGGCGAGGGATCAGAACCGGTCGCACCGCACGTCGGCCAGTTGTTCCTCCAGGAGATCGTCCATGGCGTCGGCGAACCGCTCCACGGGATGGTCGGCGCCGCAGGACCCGCAGCGCAGATCGACCCGTCTTCAGGTCCGGTGGAGGTGGAGGCGGCCCCCGCAGGCCGGGCATTTCAGTCGTTTCGGCATTCTGGTTTCCCTCGGTGTTGGACGGCCCCGACCGGCTCCGAAGGGCCCTCTCGGGGGGCCCGGAACCGCGGCGGCACATCCGGTGGCTGAAAAAGATCCAAATTGACAACAAAGGGCGATTCTGTCAAATGGAAACTTGCGCCCAAGGGCGCGGGATGGCCATTTGAACGGGACAGGAGAAAATGGAAAAACCGACGTGCAGGGGATTCAGCGCCGGGGCCGCCGCCGCCGGCCTCAAAAAGAGAGGGGCCCTCGACCTGGGGATGATCGTGTCGGAGGTGCCGGCGGCGGTTGCCGCCGTCTTCACGCGGAACCGGGTCCAGGCCGCGCCGGTGCTCCTCGACCGGGAGCGGATCAGGAGCGGACGATGCCGGGCGGTGATCGCCAACGCCGGCAACGCCAACTGCTGCACGGGGAAACAGGGCATGGCCAACGCCCGGGCCATGGCCCGCCACGCCGCCGACGCCCTGGGGATCGCCGAGGAGGCGGTGCTGGTCGCCTCCACCGGCGTCATCGGCCAGCCCCTGGACATCGGCAAGGTGGAACGGGCGGTCCCCGGCCTCGCCGAAGCCCTCTCCGAGACCGGGCTCCCCGACTTCGCCGTGGCCATCATGACCACCGACCTGGTGCCCAAGATCATCACCCGGACCGGAACCGTGGACGGCAAAGCGTTCACGGTGACGGGGGTGGCCAAGGGGTCGGGGATGATCCGGCCGGACATGGCCACCATGCTCTGCTTCGTCTGCACCGACGCGGAGGTGGCGCCCGGCCTCCTCCAGGACTGCCTGGCAAAGGCGGCCGACCGCTCCTTCAACCGGATCACGGTGGACGGCGACACCAGCACCAACGACACCATCCTGGTGATGGCCAACGGCCTTTCCGGGGCTTCGGTCCGCGGACCGGCATCGGTCGACGTCTTCCAGGGCGTGCTCGACGACGTGCTCCTCTCCCTGGCCAAGATGGTGGTCCAGGACGGGGAGGGGGCCACCAAGCTGGTGGAGGTGGCCGTCCGGGGGGCCGCCTCCGCGGACGACGCCCGGCGGGTCGCCGACACGGTGGCCGGCTCCAGCCTGGTGAAGACGGCGCTGTTCGGCGAGGACGCCAACTGGGGGCGGATCATCGCCGCCGCCGGGCGGGCCGGGGCCGACCTCGATCCGGACCGGATCGACATCTTCTTCGATGGTGTCCGGATGGTGGCCGACGGCGTCGGCCTGGGGCCCGATGCCGAGGCCCGTGCCACCGAGGTGCTCCGTCAAAAAACGTTCTCCATCACCGTCGACCTCAACCTGGGGCGGGGATCGGCCTCGGTCTTCACCTGCGACTTTTCGGTGGAGTACGTCCGAATCAACGCCGACTATCGATCATAGCCCAGGGGGACCCCGTGGAACCGATCCGCCTCCAGAAGTTCCTCGCCGCCGCCGGCGTCTGCTCCCGGCGCAAGGGGGAGGCGTACATCCAGGCCGGGCTGGTGACGGTCAACGGCCGGGTGGTCACAGAGCTGGGAACCCGGGTGGACCCCGACCGGGACCGGGTGGCGTTTAGGGGCAAGGTGGTCCGGCCGGCCGAATCCCGGGTCTACATCGCCCTCAACAAGCCGGTGGGGTTCGTCACGAGCTGCCGCCAGCCCGGCGAGGTGGTGGTCCTGGAACTCATCGACCTCCCGGAGCGGGTCTTTCCCATCGGCCGCCTGGACAAGGACTCCCGGGGGCTGCTGCTCCTGACCAACGACGGGTCGATCCACCACCGGCTCCTCCACCCCTCCTTCGACCACGAGAAGGAGTACGAGGTGACGCTGGCCTACCCCATCGCCGACGGGGCCCTGCGGAAGATCGCCTCGGGGATGCCCATGATGGATCGCCAGACCCGTCCGGCCACGGTCCGGCGCCTTTCCGGCACCCGGTTCCGGATCATCCTCAAAGAGGGACGGAACCGGCAGATCCGGCGGATGGTCCGGAAGGTGGGGGGGCGGGTGGAGGACCTCAAGCGGATCCGGGTGGCCAACGTCCGGCTGGGGGATCTCCAGGAGGGGCGGTGGCGCCACCTCACCGAGGAGGAGCGGCAGGGGCTGCTAGAGCCGGGATAGGATGAAGTCGAGGCGCTCCCGGGGCGGGAGGACCGGGACCCGGACCACCCGGTAGCCGAGCGATTCATAGGCCTCCCCCAGCAGGCGGTCCAGCGCCGTGGCCTCGGCATCGTCCTCGGACCGGACCCCGTCCCGCTGGAACCGGAACCGCTCGAAGAGAAAGATGTTCCGGTACCGGAATTCGCATGAGAGGTGGAGGGGCTCGGCCGGGTCGAGGCCGCTGAGGCGGTAGTAGGCGATGCTGTCCGGCACGCCCCGGTCGAGGAAGACCTCTTTTCCCGGATCGAGGGACCGCTCCTCGTCGCGTTTCCGGATTAGGACCCCGCGCTGGAAGCCGAGCAGGTCCGACTTGATCTCGCACAGGGTCTTTCCGGCGGCCAGCTCCGCGTCGATGATGGCCCGGGCCGCCTCGTGGACCACCGGACGGCCCAGCGCCTCGAGGGCCCGGATGATGGTGGTCTTCCCCGAGCAGGGGGCCCCGGTGATGACGTGCCAGTTGGTCCGTTCCATGGGTCCGTCCGCAACCTTTCCGTTGACAGCTCTTGCCGCGCCGTTGGATATAGGCGCGTGGAAAAAGCGTTTGGGCGCGGCCCCGATCGGCGATATACTCCCGGTGGGCGAACGACCCGCGCCGCCTCCCGGCCTCCGGGATCCGGAAGAGGGATCCTCGAAGGCGCGGAGGCGGCGGGAATGATCGGAGGCCCCGGAAGATATACCCCGAACCGGACGCCCGGACAAGGCGAAAGAGGAATCGAAACCGGAATGCGCTACGAAGGCCCCATCTATCGGCCCCCCAGCGAGGCCGGATCCCTGCTGATCCAGGCCACCGTGGGGTGTCCCCACAACCGGTGCACCTTCTGCATGATCTACAAGAAGGGGCCCCGGTTCCGGATCCGGGAGGCGGCGGAGATCGAGGCGGACCTCCGATCGGCGCGACGGGTCCACGGCGATGGGGTCCGGACCCTCTTCTTTCCGGCCGGAAACACCATCGCCATGAAGACCGGGGACCTGGCGCGGATCTGCCGGATCGCCCGGGAGATCTTTCCGGACCTGGAACGGATCACCGTCTACGGATCCTCCCAATTCATCCACCGGAAGGGGCCGGACGATCTGACCCGCCTGGCCGAAGCGGGGCTCGACCGGATCCACGTGGGCCTGGAGTCGGGGGACGACGAGATCCTCCAGCGGGTCCGGAAGGGGACCCACGCCCGCCAGCAGATCGAGGCGGGGCAATGGGTGATGGCGGCCGGCATGGAGCTGAGCCTCTACGTGGTCCTGGGGCTGGGGGGCGTCGAGCGGACGGTCCCCCACGCCGATGAGACGGCCCGGGTCCTGAACGAGATCGACCCGGACTTCATCCGGCTGCGGACCTTGGTGCCCAAGGTGGACACCCCGCTTCTGGCAGACGTCCTGTCGGGCACCTTCGAGATGCTCGGCCCCCACGGAATCCTCCGGGAGGCCCGGCGCCTGTTGGAGGGGCTGACCGTCTCCTCGTATCTGGCCAGCGACCACTACACCAACTACATCGACCTGACCGGGAGGCTTCCCGACGAAAAGGATCGGCTTCTGGAGGCCGTCTCATCGGCCCTTACGCGCGAGGAATCGGCGTTCCGGCCCTTTTTCATCGGAGAACAGTAACAGCAGCATAGGGGATACCGAATCATGGTGACATTCGAATCGTTGACGCGCGGAGAGGACCGGATCGCGGTGGTGGGACTGGGCTACGTCGGGCTCCCCCTGGCGGTCCACCTGGCCCGCCACTTCCAGGTGGTGGGGTACGACCTGAAGCCGGACCGTGTCCGGGAACTCAAATCGGGGTGGGACCGGACCCTGGAGGTGGAGAAGGAAGAGCTGGAGGCGGTGGAACTCACCTTCACCAGCGACCCCAAGACCCTCTCCCTGTGCCGGCTCATCATCGTGGCGGTGCCCACCCCCATCGACCAGTACCGGACCCCGGACCTGGCCCCCCTCCTGGGGGCCTCCCTGACGGTGGGTCAGCACATGGTGGAGGGCACCTGCGTGGTCTTCGAGTCGACCGTCTACCCCGGGGCCACCGAGGAGGACTGTGTGCCCATCATGGCGCGGGAGTCTGGGTTCAAGCCGGGGGAGGGGTTCACCGTGGGCTACTCTCCGGAGCGGATCAACCCCGGCGACAAGGAGCACTCCCTGGAGTCGATCACCAAGATCGTCGCCGGCTCGGACGGGCCGACCCGGGAGCTGCTCCTGGCGGTCTACGGCAAGGTGGTGACGGCGGGCCTCCATCCCGCCTCGTCCATCAAGGTGGCCGAGGCGGCCAAGGTGATCGAGAACACCCAGCGGGACCTCAACATCGCCCTGATGAACGAGTTGGCCCTGATCTTCGACCGGATGGGCATCGACACCCAGGAGGTCCTGGCGGCGGCCGGCACCAAGTGGAACTTCCTCCCCTTCAAACCGGGCCTGGTGGGCGGCCACTGCATCGGCGTCGACCCCTACTACCTCACCTTCAAGGCCGAGTCCCTGGGGTACCACCCGGAGATGATCCTGGCCGGCCGGCGGATCAACGACGGCATGGGCAAGTTCATCGGAGAGCGGACGGTGAAGCTCCTCATCAAGCAGGGCAAGCAGGTCCAGGGATCCCGGGTGGCGGTACTGGGGATCACCTTCAAGGAGGACGTGCCCGACCTGCGGAACACCCGGGTGGTGGACATCATCCACGAACTCGCCGACTTCGGCGTGGAGGTGACCGCCCACGATCCCCTGGCCGATCCGGAGGAGGCGGAGACCTACTATGGGGTCCGCCTCACGCCGCTGTCGGAGATCGCCTGCGTGGACGGGGTGATCCTGGCGGTCATGCACCGGAAATACCGGGAGATGGGGCTGTCGGGGATCGCCGGACTCTGCGGGGACGGCCCCTCCATCCTGGTGGACATCAAGGGGGTCTTCACGCCGGCGGAGGCCCGGAGCCGCGGCATCGTCTACTGGCGACTCTGATCCCCAGGTGCGGGTCCTCTTCCTGGAGCCCTTTTACGGCGGCTCCCACCGGGAGTTCGCCGACGGCCTGAAGGAGAACTCCCGCCATGAGGTGGACCTCCGTACCCTGCCGCCCCGGTTCTGGAAGTGGCGGATGCGGGGGGCGGCGCTCCACTTCTTCCGGGAGGTCCCCGACCCGGAGGCCTATGACGCCCTCCTGGTCACCGGGCTCCTCTCCCTGGCCGACCTCAAGGCCCTCTGGGGGGCCCGGTGCCCGCCCTCGGCGGTTTACTTCCACGAGACCCAGCTCACCTACCCCCTGGCGCCGGGGGAGCGGATGGACTACCAGTACGGCTTCACCGACATCACCACCGCCCTGGCCGCCGACCGTGTGGTCTTCAACTCCCGGACCCACCGGGACGTCTTCTTCCGGGATCTGCCGCTTTTTCTCTCCCGGATGCCCGAATACCGCCCCCGCTGGGTCGTGGGGGCGATCCGGGAGAAAGCCCGGGTCCTCCATCCCGGGTGCCGCTTTCCCGTAGCGGTGGAGCGGGAGCCCGAGGCGCCGACCGACCCGCTGGTGATCTGGAACCACCGGTGGGAGTTCGACAAGAACCCGGAGGCCTTCTTCGCGGCCCTGGACGCGGCCGCGGCGGCCGGGCGCCGGTTCCGGGTCGCCCTGTTGGGGGAGGAGTACAGCCGCCGGCCCGAGGTCTTCTCCAGAGCCCGGGAGCGGTACGGCGACCGGGTCGTCCGGTTCGGCCACGAACCCGACCGGGAGGCGTACCTCGACTGGCTGCGTCGGGGACATCTGGTGGTCTCCACGGCGATCCAGGAGAACTTCGGCATGGCCGTGGCCGAGGCGGTCCGGTGCGGCTGTTTTCCGCTCCTGCCGGACCGGCTCTCCTATCCCGAAATCATTCCGGAACGGTACCACGGGGCGGTGCTCTACCGGGACGACGCGGACCTCGCCCAACGACTGTGCCGGTTCCTGGCGGAGCCGGAGCCGTTTCTGGCATCGACTCCGGCGCTCTCCGGGGCGATGGCGGCCTACGGGTGGGACCGGACCATCGACCGATACGACGACCTTTTGGAGGGGCTGGCCCGATGAGAACCCCCAATCCGGCCCACGTGGCCGCCGTCCGGGAGTTGATCGCCCGGTCCCCCTTTCCGGCCCTGCTCTCCATGGCGCCGGGGGAGATCGCCCCCGGCCGGGCGACCCTGGAGATCCCAGTCGAACGGAAGCACACTCAGCTTCTAGGGGTCGTCCACGGCGGGGTCCTGGCCTCCCTCATCGACACGGCCGCGTTCTGGTCCGTCTACTTCTGCCTGGACGATCCCGGCGACTGGCTGGTCACGGTGGACCTCCGGCTCAACTTCCTGGACACGGCCCGGGAGGGGACCCTGACGGCCACGGGCAGGCGGAAATGGGCCGGGGCGACGATCTGCTACGCCGTGGCCGAGGTGGCGGACGAAGCCGGCAACCTTCTGGCCCACGGCGCGGCCACCCTGATGGTCCTGAAGAACCGGAGTCCGGCCAGGCGGCTCGGGTTCCCGTCGAAATTTCTCGATTGATTCGGCTTGGGTCGATTCCTATAATGGAAATCGGGATCTTCTCCGCTCCGCCAGCGGAAAGGGCGGCGGATCCCCCAGCTCCCGGCGCCGTACAGAAGATGAGGGCCGGAACCTCAACCGAAAGGAGGAACCCATGACCATCGATCGCGTCGTCCTGGCCTTTGCGGGGACCATGATCCTGATCTCTCTCCTGCTGGCGGTCTACCACTCCATCCACTGGCTCTGGTTCACCGCTTTCGTGGGGGCCAACCTGCTCCAGTCCGCCTTCACCGGATTCTGTCCCCTGGTGAAGATCCTCAAGCCCCTTGGAGTGAAGCCGGGCAAGGCGTTCGAATAGAAGCGTTCCACATGGAACCTTTCGAGGGGCGGATCCTACGGTCCCTGCGGTCCCAGGATGGGCAAAACCTGATCAGCCAGGCTGGTGCCCTGAAAGGGAAATCCCTCCTCCTTTTTTCCTGAACCTCTCGGCAATCGTCATCGCTGCCGCATCTCTTTTGGATGCGTGGATATCCTGTATCCTCATGGACAGGATCAGCTCCATACACCCTGACGGTCAATGCCGCCAATAAACCAGGCACAAGGATCTTGACAAAATCCATCGTGTCGGATAATGCAAACCCGTTTTACGGCGGT
>CAYSLC010000012.1:0-51642 GCA_964431545.1 uncultured Desulfobacteraceae bacterium
AAAATGGCGAGAACACCCAACAGCTTATTTGATTTTGGCGGTGAAGTATCGCTTTGGACTTCGATACCCCTTGCAAAGGGGGCGGTTTTTTCCTCGGTTGGAACGGGTTTTACGGCCTCGTTCCCCGCGCCGGCTTGATCAGCGTTCCGATCTCCGAGGGATCTTTCGAGAACATCCATGACGATCTTCGGGTAATCGAGAACGATTTTCTCGTGTCCGATGACGACGGTGTTTTCGTCCTTCCGGGTCAATCCGCCCGGAACCGGTCTGGGAATGGTTTTTCGGTTGATCGACCGACCGAAGGCCCCCCGTTCCAAAAGGACGACCTGATTCTGATTCCAGACGATCATCACAAAGGGGTAGATGCCGAGGAGATTGCCCAGGTAGTATAACAGGAATGTGGTGATAATCGAGACGAATGATGCAGGGAATGATACAGGGATGGAAGGGGGCAGTCCCCAATCTCGCAAATGATTGATCAATAGCCACGTCATAGCCATGAAGCCAATGGTTAACACCAAAAATCGAATCGTGTGGAAACTGTTCTTCCTGCCCCGCGCAATCCCCTCGACTTCCATTCCGGCCGGAAGGTGAGGGTCCGCGGTTTTTTTCCATGATCGGGTGAGTTTTTCAAATTTTTCATCCATGGGCTCGATTCCTTCCGTTTCCTTGTAATTTTCCGAATATCCCTTTATCAAAACCTTGCCGTCCAAGATCGACGCCCTCTTTGCGCTCGGTTTCCGGGTTGGATCTGTTCCGGATTCGGGTTCACGAGCGGGCCTATTGCGCCGATGCTGGCTTCGTTTTTTATTTTTATCCCGTGGTTCTATCGGGTTCATCCCATCCGACCGCCAAAGTGGAAATTCGTCTGTCCCTGTACCATATCCCAGGTTACCTGGAGGTTACCAGAAACCGAATTTTTTTGGTGGGATGGTGAGACGCCTATGGCTATCCTTTTCCGGCGATCTTTCGAAAGATTTCGACCGTCGTTTCGTCCGGCTCGCTGTCGAGTTCCTCGGAGAGCGCCTTTTTGCACTCCCGATAGGTTTTGAGCGCCGCGTTGCGCATTCCCAGCTTGGCGTAAAGCGACATCATCCTCTGATAGGCCTCCTCCACGCAGGGATCATTCTGGATGACCCTTCGATAACAGCAGATCGCGTCGTCGGCCTTATCTTGTCTTTCCGAAATATGCCCCATTCGAAAGAGAGTGTCGGTAAACGTTCTTCGGAACTCCGCCCGCTTTGCCTCGGCCCAGGGCATGCAGAGATCTTCCTCCAGAAAATCTCCCCTGTACAGATCGACGGCGCTGCTGTAAAAAGAGATGGCATCCGTGAGATTTCCTTGGTCTTCCGCTTTTCTTCCGTTTGAAGTCAAATGGAAAAAATCGTCGATATCGACGGAACACAGATCGCGATCGAGAGTCAGACGGTTTTCCCGGAGATGGACATAGGCGGAGCCGAAGGCTTGTTTCATCTCCGGCTCCAGGGTTTTCCGCAATCGATGGAGGGTGACTTTGAAATTTTTCTCGGCCGCCCGAGGTTCGCTCTCGGGCCAGAGATCTTCGACCAGAACTTCCCGGGAAGAATTCCACGCTCCCCTTGAAACCAGGGCCTTGAGCAGGCACCGGGCCTGGGCCCTTTCCCATTCCCCATCCTCGATCCGACGGTCTCCCCGGAAAACCCGGAAGTGTCCGAAACATTCGATGCGAAGAGGAGAAAGGCTCGCTCGATAAATGGTTTTTCTCAACTCGCGGGCATATGCCGCCGTCGCGGTGTCGGCTTGCGTTCCCAGCCTTTCGAGCCGGGAATCGGCCAGATCGGAAAGGTGGGTCGAAAGGAGGTATGATGCATAATCGACGGCTTCGGACACCCGCAGATCGATGGCCATGACGCATGCATCGGCGAAATCCTCCCGTTTCAACAGCAGCGTGTGGTGGTGTTTTTTCTCTTCGGCCAGCCTGAAACCCTCCTTGAGGTTGCGTGCCGCCGCCTCGGGCCGGCCCTGTTTTCTCCTGATGAAGGCCATTACCAGATGTGCCTCCACCAAAAAGGTGTAACAGGAGATTTTCCGGAGGCGATCGATGGTCCCATGCAGTTCCTCCTCCAGGTTTTCGCCCTCGCCAAGGTGGTGGAGAATCAGAGTTCGAAACACCGTTGCACCGTAGTAATGCCAGAGGGTGAGGCTCTCCTCGGAAGAGAGAATTGTCGCCGAACGGTTCACCAGTTCCTTTGTCTTGGGGAGATCCCCTTTGCGGTAGCGGACAAAGGCGGAAAACAGCAACGTGATCCCTTCGAAAATACGGTTTCCAAGCGATGAAGCCGTATAGAAGACCATTTCCGCGATGTTCTCCGCCCGTTCCAGCTCTCCGGCGTAAATGGCGATGGCGAAATCCGTTACAAGGGCCGGAAGGTGCCAGAAGATCAAACCGTTTTTCTCGATCGTCTGCAGGGCCGACAGGATCTGTTCTCTCGCCTTGGGGATTTCCCCTCTGAGGGTTAGGAATTCGCTGACCGCGATCAGGTAAAACGCCCGAAGTTCCGGATATGGCGAGGCTTCGACGAGGGTTTGAAGTTCGGAGACGATTTCGTCTGCCCATTCGAATTCCCCGAGCCAGGAAAGCGCTTCCACCTCCCGGCTCATGGCGGAAACCCGGAGACCGGTGTCGCCGCAATGGACGGCGATCAGCCGTGCTTTATGGCAGCACCAAAACCCCTTCCTCGGATTGCCGCGGCACAAGGTCTCCAGATGACCGACTTGAAACCATAGGATCGCGCTTTCGAAGGCGTAACGATCCTGGGGAATGGTTTCGAGCAGCCGTTCGGCCCGGGCGACCAAATCCTTCACCGGAAAGGGGTGGTATCCGCCGAGAATAAAGGCCTCGAGCAGCAGCGCAAAGGAGAGGATCTGCCCCCTTGCCTCCTCCCGCTCCTCGAATATGCGGATACATTCGGTCAGGCTTTTGGGATTTTCCCTTGGGGCCGTAAACCGTCTGGTCATGCAGATGTACAGCAGCAGCCACGGACTCTTTGCGACCAACTCGTCCGGGATCGACCGGAGCCTTTGGGCAAGATCGCCCGTTCTTCCTTGAGCAAAAAGGTCCATTCCGATCCGTTCCAAAGCACTCGAAGCCGCCGGGTAGTCCTCTGCTTTCAGGTGATGATCCAGGGCGTTCTCGTAATCCTCGATCCGCTCGAAAACCCGGGCCGCCTTTGAATGGAGTTCGCGCCTTTCCTCCCAAGACATCCTCAGTCTGTATCGAGAGCGGAGAAACTCCCGGAACACCTGATGATATTTGAACAACAATTCATGTCCTGGGCTGTGGAGCATTTGAATGAAAAGATTCCTCTCCGCCAGCCTGTTCAGGATGGTCTCGGCCTCGTTCGTCTCCAGCAATTCCCCGACCAGAACCGGATCGATCACCTCGAGGATCGATGATTTGATCAGAAAGTCCTTCTCTTTTTCTCCGAGCGTGGAAAAAATTTCTTCTCCGAGATATTGGAATGCCTTTTGCTTTACCTCTCCGATGAACACTTCCGAGAGGAATTTTTCCCGATCATCTTCCGGATGCCGTCGCAGCGCTTCGGAAAAAAGGAGCAAACCGCCGACCCAGCCCTCCGTCATGGCATGGATTCGCTCTGCCTGGTCAAAGGACAACGGGACGCTGCAGGCCTCTTTGAAAAAGGCTGCCGTTTCCTCCATCGTAAAAGCTAGTTGCTCGTTGTCGATGATGGCGGCCTCCCGCCGCATGTACAGCTTTTGGAGGTCCAGCGGCGGGGCTTTTCTGGAAAGGAGGACGAAACGAACTTTCGAATCCGCCTCTTCAAGCAATTTACCGAGCAACCCAAAGGAAGGGGAGTCGGTTGCAAGACGCTCGAGTCCGTCCAGAACAATCCGAACCTGGGAGGAGACGCCTTGAACAAGGAGGTTCGCCCATCTTCGGAAAAGAGGGGCCTCCTCTCTCGGACCCAGATCGGCTGAAACGTATTTCAAGAGATCCGAGAAATCGGCTTTTTCCAGCGCGTTTTGCACCGAACGGATGATCAGACGGAACAGATTCACCGGATCCGATTCCTCTTCCGTCAAATTGACCCATGCCGTCCCTGTTTCGCATGTCCGGGCATAGGTGGCCGCAAGAGTGGACTTTCCCTGAGCCGCCTGCCCGAGAATGAGGATGATCTTCCGGTCTCGATACCGCCCAAGCGTTTTGATCAACCTGTCCCGCTGGAGCACATTGGGCAGTTTCGGAGGGGTTGTTTTCGAATGAACCACGATTTCCTCCATACCGTCCCTCCACAATATGTATGGGGCTGATGACGGTCGAGATGGCCTCGGGTGCGACATCATCCGGATTCTTTAAGCTGGATAACTATTTGTAACTTTACCTAATACATTTATTTCTGGAAGTCAACCTCAAACCGGCGCTTTCGAGCCCCGATATTCTCTCGCCGGTCCGCCGTTCGATTCCGCCGGCGACGAGCAGGATCCGGAATTCTCACTCACTCCATCCATTCCGCCCCTTGAATTCCCCGCCCCATCCCGGTATGATCCCCTTTCGATTATCTGGAAGGAGCGCCCATCGAGGGCGATCGGGACAGGACATAAGACTTGGGGGACCGGTGGATGGTAAGGAGAAAACAGTCTCCACCCGCTCCAATGAATGAGGCGCATTCCACCGGCGGACAATTCGTTCCCCCGATTCACCCCCACGGGAGAATGGCATGGCCGATTTTGAAGAAGAGATTCTCAGGCACCTCCGCGAAGGCGAAACCTTTGTTCTGGCCACCATCACCGGCCACCAGGGCTCCACCCCCCGGACGGCGGGCAGCCGGATGGCCGTCCTCCGGGACGGACGGATCTTCGGCACCATCGGCGGCGGAATCGTGGAGGCCCGGGCCATCGAGGCGGCCCGGGAGGTCTTCGAGACCGGCCGGACCATCGAAAGGGACTTCGACCTGACCCACCAGATCGCCGACACCATGGACATGATCTGCGGGGGCCGGCTGACCGTCCGCCTGGAGCGGGTGAAACCGGCCCCCGAAACCATCGACCGGTTTCGGGCGATGGCCGAAGCCGCCCGGAAGGGTAGGAAGACCGTCTACCTCTTCGGGGCCGGCCACGTCTCCCGGGAGGTGGCGGTCCTCGCCCGGCGGGTGGGGTTCGGGATCATCGTCCTCGACGACCGGGTCGAGTTCGCCAGCCGGGAACGGTTCCCCGACGCCGACGGGGTCACCGTTTTAGAGACCTTCGAATCGGCCTTCCGGGACCTTCCCGTGGACGGCAACGGGTTCATCGTCATCCTCACCCGGGGCCACGCCCACGACAAGACCGTCCTTGCCGGGGCCCTCCGGACCGACGCCCGGTACATCGGCATGATCGGCTCCAAGCGGAAACGGGCCGCCATCTACGCGGCCCTGGAAGACGAAGGCTTCACCCGGGCCGACCTCGACCGGGTGTACAGCCCCATCGGCATCGCCATCGGCGCCGAGACCCCCGAGGAGATCGCCGTGAGCATCGTGGCCGAGCTGATCCAGGTCCGGGCGAAAGGGGAGGGGAGATGAAGGATGATCTGGCCGACGCCGGCACCACCGCCATCTACAACGCCTTCAACACCTACCAGCGCCGGTTCCAGTCGATCACGCGCCGGGCCGGGTACCGGTTCGAGAGCCGGGACTGGCGGGCCCTCCAGGCCGACGGGGTCCGGCGGCTGGAACTCTACAAGCTGGTGGCCGACAAGGCGGTGGATAACATCCGGCGCCTCCTGGGGGACCGGCTGACCGACAAGAGCCTCTGGTCGGCCATGCGGACCGCCTACTCCGGGCTCATCGCCGACCTGGACGACTGGGAGCTGGCCGAGACCTTCTTCAACTCCATCACCCGCCGGATCTTCACCACCGTGGGGGTGGACGACCAGATCGAGTTCGTCACCACCGACTTCACCGATCCGCCCACCCGGGCGAGGGAACTCGTCTACCGGGTCCATGAACCCGGGGGCGAGCTGCCCGATCTGATCCGGAAAATCCTCTACAACACCGGATTCGCCGGTCTTTTCCAGGATCTGGAGCGGGACGTGGCCCTGGCCGCCGGGCGGGTGGCGGATCACCTCTTTGCCATGGGCCTTCCCCCGACCCCGGACCGGGCCGAGGTGGTCAAGCGGACCCTGTTTCGGGGCAAGGGCGCCTACGTGGTGGGGCGTCTTTTTAGCGGGCGGCTCCGGATTCCGCTCGTCCTGTGCCTCCTCCACCCCGCCGAGGGGATCGTGGCGGACGCGGTGCTGCTCACCGAGGACAGCGCCAGCATCCTCTTCTCCTTCACCCGCTCCGCCTTCCAGGTGGACGCGGATCGGCCCTACGACCTGGTGCGGTTTCTCAAAAAGCTGATCCCCCACAAGCCGGTGGGGGAACTGTACAGCGCCGTCGGCTTCCACAAGCACGGCAAGACCGAACTCTACCGGGATCTCCTCCGACAGCTGACCACGTGCAGCCGGGACCGGTTCGAGATCTCCCGGGGCAAGCCGGGGATGGTCATGGTGGTCTTCAATATCTCCGACTACGACCTCGTCTTCAAGCTGATCCGGGATACCTTCGGCCGTCCCAAGAAGACCACCCGGAAAGAGGTGATGGAGAAGTACGATCTGGTCTTCAAGCACGACCGGGCCGGCCGGCTGGTGGAGGCGCAGTCCTTCGAGCACCTCGAGTTCCACCGGCGGTGCTTCTCCGAAGCGCTCCTCCGGGAGCTGGGCGAAGCGGCTCCGAAGACGGTCCGGATCGACGAGAAGCACGTCATCGTGGAGTTCGCCTATGTGGAGCGGCGGGTCACCCCCCTGGACGTCTTTCTCACGGAGGCCGATTCCCAGGCGGCCCGGGCGGCGGTGATCGACTACGGCCGCGCCATCAAGGACTTGGCCCGGAGCAACATCTTCCCCGGGGACATGCTGCTCAAGAACTTCGGCGTCACCCGCCACGGCCGGGTGGTCTTTTACGATTACGACGAGCTGTGCGCCATCACCGAGTGCAACTTTCGGAAGATCCCCCAAGCCCGGCGCTACGAGGACGAACTGGCCGACCAGCCCTGGTTCCACGTGGAGGAGAACGACGTCTTCCCCGAGGAGTTCGTCCGGTACCTCATGCTGCCGGACGAACTCCGGGAGGTCTTCATGGCCCACCACGGGGACCTCTTCGGAGTCGAGTTCTGGCGCGCCACCCGGCAGCGGATTCTGGACGGGGAGATCATCCACATCTTCCCGTATTCAGATCATCAAAAAATACAGAAGGATAGTAGAAACCCCTTGTAAAATCCGAGTCGGCTCTGGTACCTTTGTCAAGGTAAACCCACGGCAGCCGCCCCTTCCATCGGGAAGGTCCCCCGGACCGCCCCGTCCGGTCGGTGGAACGGACCCGGCCGCCTCTCGGGATTGGCGCCGATGGACCGGATGGGGCCGATTCTCCTTCGTCCCGTCCCCCGTGCCCATCCCCACACAAGACCGCAAGGGAGGAGAAGAATATGTCGACACCCCTCGTGATCGACGGAATCGAAGTCCGCGGACCGGTGAGCGAGTCCTTTGCCGGAATCCTGGCCCCGGAGGCGCTCCACTTCGTGGCGGCGCTGGCCCGGGAGTTCAACGGCCGGCGCAAGGACCTGCTGGAACGACGGCAGAACGTCCAGGCCGAGATCGACGACGGAAAGATGCCCGACTTCCTCAAGGAGACCCAAGAACTCCGGGAGAGCGCCTGGAAGATCGCCCCCGTTCCGGAGGACCTCCAGGACCGGCGGGTGGAGATCACCGGGCCGGTGGACCGGAAGATGGTGATCAACGCCCTCAACTCCGGGGCGAGCACCTACATGGCCGACTTCGAGGACTCCCACTGCCCCACCTGGGCCGGGACCCTGGAGGGGCAGGTCAACCTCCGGGACGCGGTGCGGGGCACAATCAGCCTCGACACCCCGGAGGGCAAGCACTACCAACTCGGGGACGACCCGGCCGTCCTCATCGTACGCCCCCGGGGCTGGCATCTGGAGGAAAAGCACGTCTATGTGGACGGGGAGCCGGTCTCCGGCGCGCTCTTCGACTTCGGCCTCTTCTTCTTCCACAACGCCAAGGCCCTCATCGAGCGGGGCAGCGGGCCCTACTTCTACCTGCCCAAGCTGGAGAGCCACCTGGAGGCCCGCCTCTGGAACGACGTCTTCATCCGCGCCCAGGAGATGGCCGGGGTGGGCCAGGGGACCATCAAGGCGACCGTCCTCATCGAGACCATCCTGGCCGCCTTCGAGATGGACGAGATCCTCTATGAGCTGCGCAACCACATGGCCGGGCTCAACTGCGGCCGCTGGGACTACATCTTCAGCTTCATCAAACGGTTCCGGAACGTCCCCCGCTACCTCTTCCCCGACCGGGCCCAGATCACCATGACCCGCCACTGCATGCATTCCTACTCCCTGCTGGCCATCCAGACCTGCCACCGGCGGGGGGCCCACGCCATCGGCGGGATGGCGGCCCAGATTCCCATCAAGAACGACCCGGAGGCCAATGAAGCCGCCATCCGGAAGGTCCGGGACGACAAGACCCGGGAGGCCGGGGACGGCCACGACGGCACCTGGGTGGCCCACCCGGGGCTGGTGGCGGTGGCCAGAGAGGAGTTCGATAAGGCGATGCCGGAAAAGAACCAGGTAGACCGGCTCCGGGAGGACGTGACCGTGACCGCCGAGGATCTCCTCAAGCTCCCCGGGGGGACCATCACCGAAAAGGGTTTGCGCACCAACGTCAGCGTGGGAATCCAGTACATGGCCAACTGGCTGTCGGGGGTCGGCTGCGTGCCCCTCTACCATCTCATGGAGGACGCGGCCACGGCGGAGATCTCACGGACCCAGGTCTGGCAGTGGGTCCACCACCCCGGCGGCACCTTCGAGGACGGCCGGCAGATCTCCCTGGAGACCTTCCGGGAGGTCATGGGGGAGGAGATGGAGAAGATCCGCGGGGAGGTGGGGGCGGAGGCCTTTGCCTCGGGCAATTACGAGCAGGCGGCCGAACTCTTCGACCGGATCGTGGCCAACGAGGAGCTGGAGGAGTTTCTCACCCTCCGGGCTTACGACTATATCGACTGATCCGCCGCCCGCGGGACGGCGCGGCGACCCGGGGTCGCCGCATGAACGAGCCTCCGTCGACGGACGGCCGCGGATCATCAACGGGGAAAGAAAGGACCGGAACCGATCATGCCATCCATACAAGACAAGGCCATGGAGTTGGAGAAACGGGGCAAACGAAAGGAGGTCGACCCCGACGAGGCGGCGCGACTACGGGAGCACTGGGAGACCGATCCCCGGTGGCGGGGAACCCAGCGGCCCTACAGCGCCGAGGAGGTGCTCAAGCTGCGGGGGAGCCTGGACATCTCCCATACCTTCGCCAAGGTTGGGGCCGAGCGCCTCTGGCACCTGCTCAACACCGAGGACTATGTCGCCGCCCTGGGGGCCTTGAGCGGCAACCAGGCGGTCCAGCAGGTGGAGGCGGGGCTTCAGGCCATCTACGTGAGCGGATGGCAGGTGGCCGCCGACGCCAACCTGGCCGGCGAGATGTACCCCGACCAGAGCCTCTATCCATCCAACAGCGTGCCGGCGGTGGTCCGGAGGATCAACAACGCCCTGCGCCGGGCCGACCAGATCGAGGTGATCGACTGCTGTAAATTGGGGCCGTACTGGTTCGCCCCCATCGTGGCCGACGCCGAGGCCGGGTTCGGCGGCCCCCTGAACGCCTTCGAGCTGATGAAGGCGATGATCGACGCCGGGGCCGCCGGGGTCCACTTCGAGGACCAGCTCGCCTCCGCCAAGAAGTGCGGCCACATGGGGGGCAAGGTCCTGGTGCCGGTCAGCGAGTTCGTCACCAAGCTGGCCGCCTCCCGGCTGGCCGCCGATGTCAGCGGGGTGCCCACCCTGCTCATCGCCCGCACCGACGCCGACGCCGCCAAGCTGATCACCAGCGACATCGACGAGCGGGACCGGCCGTTTCTGCTGGATCAGCCCCGCACGGTGGAGGGGTTCCACTACTTTCAAGGGGGGATCGAAGCGGCCATCACCCGGGGCTTGGCCTACGCCCCTTTCGCCGACATCATCTGGTGCGAGACCTCCCGGCCGGACCTCGACCAGGCCCGCCGGTTCGCCGAGGGGATCCATGCGCGGTTTCCGGACAAGCTTCTGGCCTACAACTGCTCCCCCTCCTTCAACTGGAAGCGGCACCTCGACGACGCCGTCATCGGGAAGTTCCAGCGGGAGCTGGGGGCCATGGGGTACAAGTTCCAGTTCGTGACCCTGGCCGGGTTCCACGCCCTGAATCTCGGGATGTTCGAGCTGGCCAAGGGGTACCAGGCCGAGGGGATGCTCGCCTACGCCCGGTTCCAGGAGAAGGAGTTCGCCCAGGAGAAGTCGGACGGCTACATGGCCACCACCCACCAGAAGTTCGTGGGCACCGGCTACTTCGATCTCGTGATGAACACCGTCACCGGCGGGCTGAGCAGCGTGGGGGCCCTGACCGGCTCCACCGAGGAGGAGCAGTTCTCCTGAGGTCCCACCCCCGGGGGCCCTATTGACGGTCCGCCGTGCCGGGGACCTCGTCCCGGCGGGCCATCTTTTCCATCACCCCCCGAAGGGTGCTCTCGGCCAGCAGGGCCCGGGCGTGGTCTTGGGCCTCGGCCGTGTCGATATCGGCGATCCGGGCCTGGAGGCGGGGCAGGTACTTGGGGTCCACGCTCATGCGCCGGATCCCGATGCCGATGAGAAAGGGGACGTACCGGGGGTCGTGGGCCATCTCGCCGCAGATGACGACCATCTTCCCGGCCCGGTCCGCCCCTTGCGCGATGGCCGCCAGGCCCCGCAGCACGGACGGGTGGTGGGGCCGGTAGTATTCGGCCACCTTCTCGTTGGTTCGGTCCACCGCCAGCATGTATTGCACGAAGTCGTTGGTGCCGATGGAGAAGAAGTCGGCCTCCCGGGCGAATTCCTCCAGGAGCCCGAGCACCGCCGGCAGTTCCACCATCATCCCCACGGCGGGGTTCCCGTGGTGGGGGAGCCCCTCTTGGGAGAGGGCGGCGATACAATCGTCCACCACCCGGCCGGCCTCCCGGAATTCATCGATGGAGGAGATCATGGGGAACATGATCCGGACCGACTCGCTGTCGGCGGCGGCCCGGAGGATCGCCCGGATCTGTCCCTCGAAGCTCTCCCGGTACCGCAGGGAAAACCGGATCGACCGAAGCCCCAGTTCGGGGTTGGCCCCGGTGGCGCCGTTGGAGTAGGCGAGCACCTTGTCCCCCCCCACGTCCAGGGTCCGGATGGTCACTTCGCGTCCGGCCATCTCCTCGAAGAGCCGCCGGTAGATCAGGTACTGCTCCGCCTCCGAAGGGAAGGTGGGCCGGATCAGAAAGGGGAACTCGGTCCGGTAGAGGCCGATCCCCTCCGCCTTGAGGTCGATGGCCGTGGGCAGTTCCGACAGGAGGTTGATGTTGGCCAGCAGCCGGATCCGGGTGCCGTCCCGGGTGTGGGTGGTGTCGGTCATGGCGCGGGTGTGGCGGGCCGTGGCGGCCCTTGCGCGGCGCTGGGACTCGAAGCGGCGGATCACCGTCTCCGACGGCCTCACATAGAGGTTCCCGATGTCGGCGTCCAAAAGGACCCGGGTCCCCTCGGGCAGATCGAGAAGCTCCGGCCGATCCGCGATCACCAGGGGGATCCCCAGGGACCGGGCCAGGATGGCCACGTGGGAGGTGATCCCGCCGCGCACCAGAACGATCCCCTTGATCTCCTCGGTGGCGAACTTGAGGATCTCCGACGGGTAGAGTTCCCGGGCGACGACGATGGTCTTACGGGTCCTCGCCGCCTCTTCGGTGGGTCGGTTGTAGAGGATCTTGAGGATCCGCCCCGTGAGGTCCTCGATGTCGTTGACCTTCTCCCGGATATAGGCGTGGGCGCTGGCCCCGAAGATGTCGATGTAGTGGTTGGCCACCGTTTTCACGGCCACCGGCGGCGGCGTCCCCCCGCCGATCAGCTCCTCGATCCGGTTGACGAACTTGGGATCCTTGAGGATCATGAAGTGGGCGGTGAAGATGAGGGAGGCGCTCTCGGGGAGCCGTTCGGCAAGACGGCTCTGGAGGACCTTGAGTTCCCCGGCGGCGGTCCGGATCGCCCGGCGGAAGTCCTCCAGGCCGTACTCCCCCCGGGGCTCGGCCGTGGCGCCCAACAAAGCGCCGTGGCTCCGCTTGAAGACGGTGACCTCGCCCACGGCCACCCCCGGCGAGGCCGATTCCCCCTTGACGAACTGGAGGGTCTCGGCGACCCGCCGGCCGGAGGGGCTGCCGCCGACGGCCTGGAGGTCCATGAGGAGCCGCGCGTTCTCGATGGATCCGGCCAGCTGGGAGGCGGCGGCCCGCAGGGCCATGAGGTCGATCTCCGCAAAGTAGTTGCGCCGCTCGTGCTGCACCACCAGAACGCCGATCCGCTGGACTCCCCGCTGGATGGGGACGGCCAGGAACGATTCGAACCGGTCCTCGTGCGCCTCCTCGAAATACTTGAAGTGGGGGTTGCAGCTGGCGCATGCCTCGCGGATGGGTTCCATCCGGTGGAAGGTGGTGCCCACCAGCCCCTCGCCGGGCCGCATCCGGACCTTGCCCACCGCCTCGGGGTTGAGCCCCTTGGTCGCCGTGAGGATCAGCTCCTTGAGGGTTTCGTCGAAGAGGTAGATGGAGCAGACGTCGGCGTCCAGATGGTCCGAGACCATTCGGACGGTCCGCCGGAGAAAGTCCTCGATGTCCGGACTTTCCGCCAGGAGGTCCGCCAAATCCCCGATGTCGCAAAGAAGGTTGAAGTGCCCCTGGTGCTTTTTCATGGATCCCTCCCCTCGCTTGACCGGAAGAAAGATACCCGATTTTCCACCGGAACGCAATACCGGCCTCCCATCCCGGCGCCCGTCTTGAGGTGCGTCACGGCGATCGGGGCCCGCACCCGTGGTTGCCTTCCGCGGGGGAATTTGGTAGAATTCTGCGGGAAATATCTTGAAAAACAGCGGAAGGAGGGCTCCGGATGGCGGACGGATGGTACATCCAAATGTTCAGTATACACGGGCTGGTGCGGTACAACAGCATGGAGCTGGGTCGGGACGCCGACACCGGCGGACAGGTGAAGTATGTGATCGAGCTGGGGGAGGCCCTGAGCCGCCACGAGGAGATCCGGAAGGTCGACCTCTTCACCCGGTTCATCTCCGACAAACGGGTCTCCGAGGATTACAGCCGGGCCGTGGAGGAGATCTCCGACACCTTCCGGATCGTGCGGATCCAGTGCGGCGGCAAGCGGTACATGCGCAAGGAGCTGTTGTGGCCCCACCTGGATGAGTTCATCGACAAGACCATCAAGTTCATCCGCAAGGAGGGGGACCACCCCGACGTGGTCCACGGCCATTACCCGGATGCCGGGTACGTGGGGCACCAGCTTTCCGACTACTTCCAGACCCCCTTCATCTTCACCGGCCACTCCCTGGGACGGCCCAAGAAGGGAAAGCTCCTGAACGAGGGGATGAAGGAGAAGGAGATCGATCAGGTCTACAAGATGGACCAGCGGATCGGCGTGGAGGAAGAGATCATCAAGAACGCCGACCTGATCATCACCAGCACCCGACAGGAGATCGAAAAGCAGTACGGCATGTACGACAACAAGGAACTGGCCAAGTACCGGGTCATCCCTCCGGGCGTCAACCTGGAGAAATTTTACCCCTTCTACCACGACATGCTTTCGGAGGTGAAGCGGGACGAGGAGATCCTCCAGGCCCGGGCCTCCATCATCGACGAACTCAACCGGTTTCTGCTCCAGCCGGACAAGCCCCTGGTCCTGGCCCTGTGCCGGGCCGACAAGCGGAAGAACATCTCCGGCCTGGTGGACGCCTTCGGCCAGGACAAGGAACTCCAGGCCATGGCCAACCTGGCCATCTTCGCCGGGATCCGCAAGGACATCTCCGACATGGAGGAGAACGAAAAGGACGTCCTCACCCAGATGCTCCTTCTCATGGACAAGTACGACCTCTACGGCAAGATGGCCATTCCCAAGAAGCACGACTTCACCTACGAGGTCCCGGAACTCTACCGGCTGGCCGCCGAAAAACGGGGGGTCTTCGTCAACGTCGCCTTCACCGAGCCCTTCGGCCTCACCCTCATCGAGGCCTCGGGGTGCGGGTTGCCCATCGTCGCCACCGACGACGGGGGGCCCAGGGACATCATGGAGAACTGCAAGAACGGCCATCTGGTCGATCCCGGGGATCTGAGGCAGGTGGCCGACGCGGTCAAGCGGATCATCGCGGACAAGGAGCAATGGTCCGAGTACTCCAAAAACGGCATGAAGGGGGTCAACGCCCACTACAACTGGGAGGCCCACGTGGACAAGTACCTGGAAGAGGTCACGCCCCTGATCGGCCACAAGGCCGGGGAGGGGCCGGAGGAGGTCTCCGAGGGAGCGGACGGACCGGTGGGGGAACGGCTGACCAAGCTCCGGCGCATGGCCGTCTGCGACATCGACAATACCCTGACCGGGGACGACGACGCCCTCGGCGAACTGATGGGGCTGCTGAAGGAGCACCGGAGCGAACTCGGCTTCGGGGTGGTCACGGGCCGCACCATCGATGAAATCATCCAGATCTTCGAGGAGCACCGGATGGTGGTGCCCGACGTGATCATTTCGTCGGTGGGCTCCCGGATCTATTACCGGTTCAAGTCCTTCCCCGACCGGGGGTGGCAGACCCATATCTCCAAAAACTGGGACCGGGAGAAGATCAAGTCGGTCCTCGATCGCTTCGATTTTCTCACCTATCGGGACGAACCCTTCCAGAACCCCCATAAGATCGGGTACGTCATGGAGGAGGGCAAGGACCGCATGGCCCGGATCCACGAGGCCCTGATGGAGAAGCGCTGCCGCTACAACCTGGTCCATTCCCACAACCGCTACCTCGACGTCCTCCCCCTGCGGGCTTCCAAGGGCAAAGCCATCCGATATTTGAGCTACAAGTGGGAGATCCCCATCGGCAACATCGTGGTGTGCGGCGATTCGGGCAGCGACGCCGAGATGATCCGGGGAAACGTCCTGGGGGTCGTGGTGGGCAACCATACCCGGGACCTCGACAAACTCCGGGGCAAGCGGAAGGTCTACTTCGCCAAAGGCCGCCATGCCCGCGGGGTGATCGAAGGGCTGCGTAAGTACAAATTCTTCTGAACCGCCGGTCTTTTTTCCCCTTGACCCACCCCGCCCGGTCGTGTTTATTCCCGATGGAGGGGGACCCCGCCGGTCCACCGGCGAACCTTGTCGATCCGTCGGGGATTCCCCTGGATGGACTCCCTTTCGAGTCTCCGAGGACCGTTGAACCGCAAAGGAGGTGGCGTATGTCATCCCGTCTGAAACCGCTCGTCGCGATGCTGATCCTGGCGGCCGCGGCGGCGGGCCGGGTCGAGGCCCAGGAGTCGGTCACCTGGATGGAGGTGATCTTTCCGCCGGGCTATTTCCAGGACGGCCCCTACGAGGGCCAGGGGTATGAGGATGTGATCACCGACATCCTCCGGGAGCACCTGCCCGGCTACCGGCACGAACGGATGCTGGGGAACCTGGCGCGGATGTACCACGAGTTCAAGCAGGGCAAGGAGGTCTGCAACGTGGCCCTCTTCAAGACCCCGGAGCGGGAGGCGTTCATGCTCTTTTCCATCCCGAGCACCTTCACCCTCCCCAACCGCCTGATCACCACGAGGGACAAATTCGATCGGTTCCGGCGCGCCGACACCGTCCGCCTGGCCGATGTCCTGGCCAAGGATCTCCGTCTGGGCATCTCCAGGGGCCGCTCCTACGGCAGGCAGATCGACGCGGTCCTGGCCCCCCGTCTGGAAGAGGGGACCGTCTTCGTCCATTCGGGAAAGGATGTCTTCGAGAGCCTCTTGCGGATGCTCCTGCGCGATCGGCTCGACTGCATGCTCGGCCTGCCCGAGGAGGTGGGGTACGTGGCCGAGAAGATGGGCGTCAAGGACGAGATCGTCACCATCGCCCTGGCGGAGAACGAGGGGACCTACGACACCTGGCTCGGCTACGTGGCCTGTTCCAAGACCGATTGGGGACGGCGGATCATCGAGCGGATCGACCGGGTGCTCCGGAAACAGCGGCCCACCGAGCGGTATCGGGGGGCCTATGAACGGTGGCTCGACCCCAAGAGCATCGAAAACTACCGGAGGCTCTACGACGAGGTTTTCCTCTCCATCACCGAGTAGCCCGAAAGGAGGTGCCGGCCATGGGACGGTTGCCGGCGATGATCGTCTTGGTGCTCGCGGCCGCGGCCGCCGTCGGAGGGGCCGCCGACGGGGGGACCCTCACCTGGATGGAGAGCGACTTTCCGCCGGTGGTGATCCACAGCGGCCCCCTGGAGGGAAAGGGGTACCAGGACGTGATCCAGGACATCCTAAAGGAGAACCTGCCCGAGTACCGCCATCTCACCCTCGTGGGCAACATGAAACGGATGTACCACGAGTTCAAAAAGGGCAGCCATGTCTGCAACGGGGCGTTCTACAAAACCCGGGAGCGGGAAACCTTCCTCCATTTCTCCATCCCCACCACCTTCACCCTCCCCACCCGGCTGATCCTGAAAAAGGGAACGTGGGTCCGGCTGGGCGGTGAAAAACGGGCCGCCCTGGCGGAGGTCCTCTCCGAACCGGAGCTGACCCTCGGGGTGGCCGCCAACCGCTCCTACGGCGTCCCCATCGACGCCGTCCTGGACAAGTACCGGGGCGGCGGAAAGCTCTTCGTCTATTCGGGGGACGATCTGTTCGAAAACCTCCTGAAGATGCTCGTGGCCGGCCGTCTCGACGGGATCCTCGGGCTGCCCGAGGAGGTCGTGTACATGGGGGAAAAGCTCCGGCTCACGGAGGAGATCGTCTCCGTCTCCCTGGTGGAGAACGAGGGGGAGTACCACGCCTGGCTCGGCTATTTGGTGGCCCCCAAGAACGCCTGGGGCAAGGCCCTGGTGGAGAAGGTCGACCGGATCCTCCTCCGGGAGCGGCCCACCGAACGGTACCGGAAGGCCTACGAGCGGTGGCTGGACGTCAACAGCCGGGAGGTCTACCGAGCCCTCTACGACGAGGTTTTTTTGGGGATCGATGGCCCGCGCTAGGCTCACCCCCGACGGCGGCAAACGGATGGCTCCCCGGTCCTCCCTGGTCGCGGTCGTTTCCATGCTGCTCCTCTTCTGCGTGGGGATCATCATCTACAACGTCGATCGGGTCAACCGGGGGATGCACCGGCGGCTGAACACCGCCCTCCGGATGGCGGAGTTGACCCTCCCCCCGGCCATGTGGCAGTTCAACTACGACTATCTCAACAACTTCATCGGCTCCCTGTTCCTCGATGAGCGCATGATCTACGCCCGGATCCTGGCGGACGGGGAGACGGTGGTGACCCGGACCCGGCCCCCCTTCCAGGGGCGGGTTTTTCCGTTCTTTTCCGCGTCGACCCGCTTCGAGACCGGGGTGGCCGACATCGTCTACGGGGGACGCCCCATCGGATCGATCCAGCTCGCCCTGAGCCGGGAGGGCATCTACCGGGAGCTGATCCTCAACACCGCCGGAGCCCTGGTGCTGATGGCCTCCATCCTCCTGATCATCGGGTTTTACTATGTCCGCCTGAAGGAGTCGGAGAAGAAGTACCGCTCCCTCTACGACAACGCCGTGGAGGGGATCTTCCAGATGACGCCGGCGGGACGGATCACCAGCGGCAACCCCTCAATGGCCCGCCTTCTGGGGTTCGACACCGCCGGCGAGATGGTGGCGGAGGTCTCCCGGATGGGGGGGCGGCTCTTTGTGAAGGCCGAGGATTGGGAGCGGATGATCGGGCTTTTGGAGGAGAAGGGGCGGGTGGCGGGGTTCGAGAGCCGGATCCGCCGCCGGGACGGCCGCGTGATCTGGGCCTCCTTCTCCCTCCAGGCCGTGGGAGGCCCAAACCGGTCCGTCCAGTGGTACGAAGGGGTGTTGACCGATATCACCGAGCGCAAGGAGAAGGAGGCGGCCGAGACCGCCCGGGAGGCGGCCGAGGCGTCGGCCAGGGCCAAAAGCGAGTTCCTGGCCAACATGAGCCATGAGATCCGGACCCCCATGAACGCCATCATGGGGCTCACCGACCTCGCCCTGAAGACCCGGCTCGACGAGCGGCAGCGGGACTATCTCGGCAAAATCTGGTCCTCGGCCCGGATGCTTCTGGGGATCATTAACGACATCCTCGATTTTTCCAAGATCGAGGCGGGGAAGATGACCCTGGAAGCGGTGGCTTTCGACCTCCGCGAGGTGGTGGACAATCTGTCGGACATGTTCGCCGGCAAGGCGGCCGAACGGCGCATCGAACTGATCCTCGCCGTCCACCCGGACCTCCCGAACCAGCTCGTGGGCGACCCCCTCCGCCTGGGGCAGGTCCTGATCAATCTCACCAGCAACGCCATCAAATTCACCGAAAGGGGGGAAGTGGTGGTCCGGGTCGATCCCGAAGGGGCCGAGCCCGGCGCCGTGACCCTCCGCTTCACCGTCCAGGACACGGGGATCGGCATCGATGAGACCCATCTGCCCAATCTTTTCATCTCCTTCTCCCAGGCCGACGGCTCCACCACCCGGAAATACGGCGGGACCGGGCTGGGGCTGGCCATCTCCAAACGGCTGGTGGAGATGATGGACGGGACCATTCGGGCCCAAAGCGTTCCGGGGCGGGGGAGTACCTTCATCTTCACGGCCCGGTTCGGCCTCTCCGAGAGCCTTCGGGAGCCGAGTCCCACCGCCCTTCGGACCTTTTCGGGGATGCGGGTCCTCCTGGTGGACGGCCACGAGACCTCCCGCATGATCCTGGCCCAGGCCCTGGCCGGCCTCTCCCTCCGGGTGGAGGTCTCCGACCATGGACCGGCGGCCGTCTCCCGCCTGGAAGAGGCGAACCCCCCGTTCGATCTGGCGGTGATGGACTGGCGGGTGCCGGGGGTGGACACCCTCCAGGATCTGCGGACCATCCGGAGCCGCCCCGCATGCGCGGACATCCCGGTGGTTCTGGTCACCACCTTTCGGCGGGAGGAGGAGATGGTCCAGGCCCGGGAGGCCGGGGCCACCGCCTTTCTCATCAAGCCCGTGAAGCAGTCGGCGCTCTTCGACACCCTCATGGAGCTGTTCGGTGGAACCGGAAACGGCGGAAACGTCTCGCCGGTCCGTGTCCGGCTTCCCGTCCCGCCGAAGGCGAACGGGCTCCGGGGCGCCCGGATTCTGGTGGTGGAGGACAACCGGATCAACCAGCAGGTGGCCACCGAGATCCTCCAGGGGGCCGGGCTCAAGGTCGACATCGCCGGCAACGGCCAGGAGGCGATCGCCGCCGTGGTGGGCCGCCTCCAGGCGGAGGGGGGGCGGTACGACGCCGTGCTGATGGACATCCAGATGCCGGTGATGGACGGGTTCACCGCCACCGGAGAGATCCGGAAAGCCGACCCCGGCCTGGGGGAGCTGCCCATCATCGCCATGACCGCCCATGCCATGAGGGGGGACCGGGAGAGGTGCATGGCCGCCGGCATGAACGACTACATCACCAAACCCATCGATACGGAACAGCTCTTCGCCACCCTGGCCCGGTGGATCCCCGACGGCCGTGCCTCCCGGGAGCCGGCCGGGGATATCTCGGACGGGCGACGGCCCCCTTCCCCGTCCGAGGTCCATCGGCCCGGGGTCGACTCCGCCTCGGCCCTGAAGCGCCTGCGGGGGAACGGTCGCCTGCTCGACCGGCTGATCCGGGGGTTCTGTGAAGATTTTCGAACCGCCGCCGACGAGGTCGAACAGGCCCTCGACCAGGGGGATACCGACACCGCCCGCCGGGTGGTCCACACCGTCAAGGGGGTGGCCGGCAATCTTTCCGCCTTCACCGCCATGGAGGCGGCCCTGGATCTGGAGACGGCCGTACGGGACGGGGAGACCGAGCGATGGCCCGGATGTCTGGCCCGGTTCCGGGCGGCCATGGAGGAGGTCGCCGGGTGCGCATCGGCGCCGTCGAACGGCGGCGATTCCGGCGGACCCGCCTCTCCGGAAACGGCCTCCCCCCCGACCCTGGGGGAACTCGAGGGCCTGATCCGGAAGAACAGCCCCCGGGCCCAGGACTACTTCAACGCCCTCCGCCACCAGCTCGACGCCCGGGGGTTCGTCGCCGAGACCGACACGCTGGCCGAGACCCTCGCCCGGTTCGACTTCAAGGGGGCGAGAAAGGTGGTGGCGGACCTCTCGCGGTTGATGAACGGCGGCTGACCGCCGACCGGCCCCGCCGCGCCCCCTCGATTCCCCCGCCTTTCTCCGCGTCCCGAAAAATAGGGTATCATCCTGGAAACTATAAAGGTATTACCCCATTCCATTTTCTCCCCTTCCTCTCATAATAGACAGATATGAACGGTCGACGGAAAGCAAAGGGATGGATCGAGAAGGGACGGATCGGATGGCCCCGGCGGCTTTGGGGCGCGGCGGCGGTCCTCTGCCTGGGGGCCTTCCTGATCATCGGGACCCTCCCGGACGCCCGGGGGGCGGAGGAAGGCGGTAGCCTCACCTTCTCCATGGGAGGGCGGTGGCGTTTGACGGTGAGTCCGGGCCCCCCGCTCTATGATCCCTATATCGCCGACCCCTTGCGGCCCTGCTTCGCCCTGACCAAGATGGAGATCCTCGACACCACCATTCCGGAGACCGGAGAGAACCGCTACGGCTTCCGCATGGGGGGACGGTACGGCCTGCTCCGGCTCCATCCAAAGGGAGATCCCGACGCCGGGTTCCAACTCGATCTCCGGGGCGCCTTCGTGGGATATTTCGATCCCGACAACAGCGCCGACAACATCGGATGGGATGGGATCTACGGCCTCAATCTATCCTGGACCACCGGGGGAAGCGTCGCCCTGAAACTCGCCATGGAGCACGATTCCAGCCATGTGGGGGATGAGTACATGGAGCGTACCGGACGGTCGCGGATCAACTATACCCGGGAGGACTGGGTCCTCGGCGCCAGCTTCCGTCCGGCGGAGATCCTGCGTCTGTACGGGGAGTGCGGATACGGCTATGACCTTCGGAACACGGCGGTTCAGGAGCCGTGGCGGGTCAAGGGGGGCGTTGAACTGGAGGACCCGGATCGTTTCTGGGGCGGCCGGGCCGGCTATTACGCCGCCGTGGACATCGGCGCCACCGAGGAGCGGGACTGGGAGGCGGACGTCACCGTCCAGACGGGATTCGTCCTGCCGGCCCGCCGGGTGTTCCGGACCTATCGGCTCGGAGTGGAGTATCGCGACGGCCGGGCCCTCATCGGGGAGTTTTTCCTCCAAGATGAATCCTACTGGGCCTTTGGATTGTGGATGGACCTTTGAAAACCGGGGCGGCATGGAAAGCCCTTCCCCACCACCGAAATGGAGAAGATTCGATGAAATCGACCCTCACCGTTCTGTTGACACCGATCCTGGCTGTTTTTCTCTCGGCTTTCCTCCCCGGATCGACGACGGCCCTTGCGGCGTCCCATGACGCCGACAATTTCCGGACACTGACCCTCTACCTGGAGAACGACTATTTCGCCGGCACCGACAAGAACTACAGCAACGCCGTCAAATTGACGTGGATCTCCGAGGATCTGACCGAATACGGAGCGGGTGCCCGATCTCCCGGGTGGGCCGTTCCCCTGTTCAAGGCGGTCCCTTTCGGCAATCGGCCCGGATATCAGCACAACATCGCGGTCTCCCTGGGCCAGAACATCTACACCCCCGACAACACCGACGCCGAAACCCTGGTGGCGGACGACCGGCCCTATGCGGGATTGACCTATGCCGCGCTGGCCCTTCACAACAAAAACCGGGTCCACCTCGACACCATGGAGCTGACGCTGGGGATCGTCGGCCCGTCCTCCCTGGCCGAGGACACCCAGAAGGCGTTCCACGACCTCATCGGTTCCGACAAGCCCCAGGGATGGGATCACCAGTTGAAGGACGAGTTCGTCGCCGCCCTGACCTGGCAGCACAACTGGCGGGCCCTGGTCCGCGCGCCGGCGGACGGGTTCGGATTCGATCTCATCCCCCACGTCGGCGCGACAGCCGGAAACATCGCCGTCTTTGTCAACGCCGGGGCGGAATACCGCGTGGGGTATAATCTCCCCGATGATTTCGGAGATTCCCTCATCCGGCCCGGGGGGAACGTGGCGGCGCCGGCGGCGGATACGGACCTCCGGCTCGGCGGCCGATCCGACTTCGGGATCTACGTCTTCGTCCGGGGGGAAGGCCGGGCCGTGGCCCGGAACCTCTTTTTGGACGGCAACACCTGGGAGGACAGCCACAGCGTCGACAAAGAACCGCTGGTTGGGGACCTCTCCGCCGGCCTTTCCGTCGTGTATGACCGGTTCAAACTGACCTACACCCATGTCTACCGCACCGAAGCGTTCGAGGAGCAGGACGGCGGCCAGACCTTTGGATCGGTCTCCCTGTCCTATACCTATTGACGCGGTTGCGGCACCGATGGCCGTTCTTGCGATCCTGGAAAAATACCGGTAGGATAGTGGCGGCGGAACCGCAAGGCGAGGGTATGTTTACTGTTTCATGAATCCAAGACAAGGAGGGGGAAAAGCGATGAAATCGATGGTCGTTTGGATCGTGGCGGCGGTGGTCCTTACCGTCGGCCCCGCGGGCGTCCGGGCCGAGATTGCAGGGGAGGAGGGTTCCGACCTGTGGATCGAATCGAAGATCATGACCACCTACACCCTCAACGAACACCTGAGCCCGTTTGAGCTGGATGTGGCGGTCGAGGGGGGCGTGGTGCGGCTCACCGGAGAGGTGGAATCGGACCTGCACCGGGAACTCGCCGAACAGATCGCCCTCGGCGTGAAAGGCGCGCGGCGGGTGGAGAACGAGATCCGGGTCGGGGATGAGCCGGCACGGTCCAAGGAGGAGTCGGAGTTCCTGCGGACGGTGAAGGACGCGACCCTGACCGCCCGGGTCAAGTCGAACCTCCTGTGGAACCGGAACACGGACGGACTGGACATCGACGTGGACACCGACGATGGGGTGGTGACCCTCACCGGCGTCGTTGCGTCGGATCTCAAGCGGCAGTTGGTGCTCCAGATCGCCAAAAACACCAACGGCGTGCGCAAGGTGGAGGACCGCCTCCGGGTGTCCGCGGAGGAGAAACAGCGGATCGAAGAGAACAGCCCCGTCGCCAAAACCCAGCGCGTCGTCTCCGACACCTGGATCACCGCCAAGGTGAAGACCATGCTGATGTTCAATAAGAACGCCGACGGAGCCGATATCGAAGTGAGCACGCAAGAGGGGGTGGTGACCCTGAAGGGGACGGTCCTGAGCCCCGAACAGCGGGACCGGATCGTGGAAACGGTCCAGGATGTGGTCAACGTCAAAGGGGTCCGGGACCGACTGAGGGTGGCCATGTGACGTTTTCGCCCGGAATCGGAAACTTGAACGGATAACCCATCAACCAAAGGGGAAAGGGAGGTCGATCATGACGACGGAGACTGAACTCAAACAGACCATGTCGGATAAGGCCGCCGAGGCCAAATCGATGCTGGCGGAACTCAAGGCCCAGGCCGACAAGGCGCCGACGGACAGAAAGCTCCAGTACGAAAGCCGGCTGGAGGATCTCGAAGTGAAGCTGAAGATGCTGGAACGGCGGATGGCGGAGATGGCCCGGGAGGGGGGCAAGGCGCTCGACCGGATGAAGATGCACGAGGCCGTCGACGAGATCGACGCGGCGATCCGCCAGACCGCTGCGTTGCTCCAGTGACCGACACCGGATCTTCGGTCCGGTGTCTTAGCGGGAAACATCCGGCGTATCCGGGTCGGGGCGGCCGACAACGCCGCTTTCGACCCGCTCTTCGGGAGGTGATTCGACATGTACCAGGCACGGAATCAGAACGATCCCCGGCAGGGGCGGGTGGTCTCCATCCGGGGAAGCGTGGTGGACGCCCGATTCGAGGAGGCGCTGCCAGCCCTCTTCAACAAGCTGGTGGCCGGGGAGGACGGGGCCATCGTGATCGAAGTGATCGCCCATCTGGACGAGCACCGGGTCCGGGGCATCGGTCTCACCTCCACCCAGGGGCTGGCCCTGGACGGGCCGATCCGGGACACCGGCGGTCCCCTGACCGTCCCGGTGGGAAAGTCGCTTTTGGGGCGCGCCTTCAATGTCTTCGGAGATCCCATCGATCAGAAACCCCCTCCGGAGGACGTCCGCCGTCGTTCCATCCACCAGTCTCCGGTGGGGCTCGACCGGCGGGCCATCGCCTCGGAGATCTTCCGGACGGGCATCAAGGTGATCGACGTCCTGGCCCCCCTGGAGCGGGGCGGCAAGGCCGGCCTCTTCGGCGGCGCCGGAGTGGGCAAGACCGTCCTGATCATGGAGATGATCAACAACATGGTGAGCCAGCACGAGGGGGCGAGCCTCTTTTGCGGCATCGGGGAGCGGTGCCGGGAGGGGGAAGAACTCTACCGGGAGATGAAGGAGGCCGGCGTGCTGGACAGCACGGTGATGGTGTTCGGCCAGATGAACGAACCCCCCGGCGCCCGGTTCCGGGTGGGCCACGCGGCCCTGACCATGGCCGAATACTTCCGGGACGACGCGGGCCAGGATGTTTTTCTCCTCATCGACAATATCTTCCGCTTCATCCAGGCGGGCATGGAGGTCTCCGGCCTCATGGGGCAGCTCCCCAGCCGGCTGGGGTACCAGCCGACCCTGGGCACCGAACTGGCCGAGCTGGAGGAACGGATCTCCAACACCGCCTCCGGGGCCATCACGTCGGTGCAGGCCGTCTACGTGCCGGCCGACGACTTCACCGACCCCGCCGCCGTCCATACCTTCGGCCACCTTTCCGCCTCCATCGTCCTGTCCCGAAAAAAGGCGAGCGAGGGCCTCTATCCCGCGGTGGATCCCCTCCAGTCGGGCTCCAGCATGCTGGTCCCCCACATCGTGGGGGAGCGCCACTACCGTATCGCCCGGAACATCCGGAAGACCCTCTCCGACTACGAGAACCTCAAGGACATCATCGCCATGCTCGGCATGGAGGAACTCTCCCGGGACGATCAGCGTACGGTCCACCGGGCCCGGCGCCTGGAGCGGTTTCTGACCCAGCCCTTCTTCGTCACCGAACAGTTCACCGGGCATGAAGGGCGCGTGGTCGATCTGGAGGATGCCCTGGACGGGTGCGAGCGGATCCTGGACGATGCGTTCGCCGAGGTTCCCGAGCGGGCCGTCTACATGATCGGGGCCATCGGCGAAGCCGAGAAGTGATCCGATCCCGGGGGGGCGATCCCGCCCAGGGTCCCGGAAAACGGCCCTCCCTCCTCGATTCCCTTTCCGAAAAGAAAAATCAAAAATATTGAGTGATTGGCGCGGATTAATCCTTGACAAATCGAAACTCAGCCACTACACTGAATTCGTTCACTAACCGATTGAAAAAAAGGGATATATCGGCTCATGGCACTGACAAAGATTCAGATCGTGGAAACGGTACATCGGGAACTCGGCTTCCCCAAACGGAAATGCGTCGAAACGGTCGAGATGCTTTTGGAGATCATGAAGCGGACCCTCGAACAGGGGGAGGACATCCTCATCAGCGGTTTCGGCAAGTTCCGGGTGAATGAAAAGAAGGCGCGCCGGGGCCGGAATCCCGCCACCGGCGACGACCTGATGCTCGATCCGAGACGGGTGGTCACCTTCAAATGCTCCGGGAAGCTGCGGGAGAAGATCAACCGGAATGAAAATTGACCGCCCCGAAAGGAGACGTCCGTGAAACAGGTGGTGCTCCTTTTCGCCACGGTGGCCTTTATCTTTTTCTTCTGGCACCATATCATCCTCTTCCCCCTGAAACTGCTGGTGGTCTTCTTTCATGAGTCCTCCCACGCCCTGGTGACCGTCCTCACCGGCGGCCGGGTGGCCGAGCTGGTGGTGGACCGCCACCAGGGGGGGCATGTCCTCTCCATGGGGGGCTCCCGGTTCCTCACCCTCTCCGCCGGCTACATCGGATCCCTCCTTTGGGGGGCGGCCGTCTATCTGGTCGCCGCCAGGACCCGGAAGGACCAGGCGGCGATGGTCCTTCTGGGCGTTCTGATCATCCTCCTGACGCTTTTTTTCGTCCGCAACCTCTTCGGGCTCGCCTTCAGCGCGGTGACCGGGGCCGTCATGATCCTTCTGGGCGCCAAGGCCGGAGAGGCGGTCAATGATTTCGTCCTGAAGCTCATCGGGCTCACCAGCATGATCTATGTCCCGCTGGACATCTACAGCGACACCATTTCCCGCGCCCACCTGCGGTCCGACGCCTACATGCTCGCCGAGGAGTTCGGGGGGACGACCATGATGTGGGGCGGGCTGTGGATTCTGCTCAGCGCCGGGATCATCTTTCTCTCCATCCGGTGGGGTCTCCGAAGACCCACCGCCCCCGCCGCCCCCCGGCGGTCCCTGGCGGGGTGAGGCCCCGGTTCGACGCCGATGATCCCTCTGTTCCGCCCTTTCCCACCGGCCGGCACGCCCCCGTCGCTTTTCCGGATGGGGGCGCCCCCATGTCGATATCGATGAAACCACCCCGTGTGCATAACAGATCAGGGAGGGAGAGAGACCATGACAGCCTTGTTCGACACCGTCGAGACGTTCATCGATTTTCTTTTTTTCCACCCCAAATCCACCGTTACCTCCATCCTGCTGCTGATCATCGTTCTGCTGATCGCCTTCTACGTCAACCGAAAGCGGGACGCCGCCGGCCGGGTCTCCTTCGTGGACAGATCCAGGCAGGGGGTCATCGGCGTGCGTCTGTTCGAGATGGCGGACGGGGAGCGCGGGAACAGCTGGCTCCTTCCCCTGTGGGCCGGGGAGCGGAGGGTCCTTCTCAACGTCAAGGTCTTCCTGCCCAAAGGGGAGTACGAGATCAAGGGGGTGTGGATGCCGGACGACCAGCTTCCGGACGAGGGGGAGATCTTCGAGCAGAGGCCCGCCGACGGACGGAGCGTCCATTCCCTCACCGAGGTGGGGCGGTTCACGGTGAGCCGTTCCCGGGGGGTGGAGTTCAGGATGACCGCCAGCGCCAAACGGCTGCAGATCGACTCGCCGGATAAGGAGTTCCTGGAGGCCGACGAGGAGAAACGCCCCCTGCCCCTGGTCCTGACGGACTCTTCCCTGAAATGGTTCGCCCTGCGGTTCGAGAAGCTGAAGAAAAAGGAGATCTGGGAACTCTCCCTGGTGGATCATCGGATCATCGCCGGGCTCCACACCAAGATCAAGAACGTGACCCGGAAGCTCGACGGCGCCGAGGTGAAGCGCAAGGATCTGGAGGCCCATCTGGATAAGGCGGTCCGGCAGATCGGCGAGCTGCGAAAAGGGGAGTGAACCCCGGCGGGACGCCTTGACAGGGCCGCCCGGCCCGGACGTTTATCCGTTTTCAGCCATCCATGCCCGGGTCTCCGGGAGGTGGTGGGCCAGCCCCTCCAGCACGCCCGCGCCGTAGTTGCCGTTCATCCCCAGAAAGCTTCCCCGGGCCATGTAGAGCCGGCCGGCCATCCCCTTGCCGGCCAGGGTCTCCGCGGCTTCCTTCCGGACGTCCTCCCGTGCGTTTTTGACCAGCACCGCCCGCAACCCGCTGGCGAGGGCGGGCAGATCGTTGCCGCTGTCCCCGGCGAACACGGTCCGGTCCTCGGAAACCCCTATCTTCTTCATCAGAAACCGGATGGCATGGACCTTGGTGGCCCGTTCGGGGAGGATGTCCAAAAGCCCCCGATCCTCGGCATCGTCCACGCTCCAGATGACCCCCGCCCTTATGGAATGCTCCGAAAGCCGCCGCTCCACGCGGCGGATCAGGCGGTCCCGGTCGAGGTCCGGGTCGGTGTAATAGCTCAGTTTGTGCGTGTTCTGCTTCTCCTCCTCCTGGGGCCGGAGCGACAGATCCGAGAGGATCTCGGCCAGGTCCTCCCGGTCCTTTCCCCCCCAGTCCCGGGCGATCTCCCCGGCCCAGTCCGACCATGGGCGCCACTTTCGGCCGGGTTCGTAGATGGTGGTGCCCACGTCTCCGATGGCGTAGTCGGGAACGGGGATCCCGTAGGTCTCGATCGCCTCCTTGAGCAGGGCTTCGCTCCGGCCGCTCACATAGGCGAGGGTCAGCTCCGGCCGGCCGGCCAGGCGGCGGAGCCTGGGACGGGCCTCGGGGGATTCCGGCTGTTTCCCGTTGGGCAGGAGGGTCCGGTCGAGGTCGCTGCACAGCAGAATGTCAGTCATGGGGACTCGGGCCTTTCGTTTGCCGGTCTCGAAAGATCTCCCCCCCGGGTGGAGGTCGACGGTGTGTCCATGCGCCTTCTCCTTGCCGGGTCAGGTCTCCAGGTCCGCGAGATCGATGGTCAGCTCATACTCGTCCGTGTCGGTGTTCCGCTCCGCCTCGAACCCCAGCTTTTTTCCCAGCTTGATCATGCCGGTGTTCTCCGGGAGCACCGCTCCCCAGACCCGCTTCATGCCCCGTTCCTTCATGATCTTCAGGCACGCCTCCAGGAGGGTACCCCCCACCCCTTTTCCGTGCCAGGGATCGCCCACCACCACGGAGAATTCGCCGTTCACCCCGTCCGGATCACCGATGATGCGCGCGACCCCCATCATCTCCCGGTCTCCGTTCGATTCCCGGACGGCCACAAGAGCCATCTCCCGGTCGTAGTCGATCTGGGTGAACCGGGCGATCATGTCCTGGGAGAGCTGCTTCACATGGCGGAAGAATCGCGTGTAGACACTTTTTTCGGAAAGGGTCTCGAAGAGGTCCGTGAACAGCGGGGCATCCTCCGGTTTGATGGGCCGCACCAAAATCTCCATGCCGTCGCCCACCGTCTTTTGGAACTCGTACCGGGCCGGATAGGGACTGATCACCAGGTGGCGGCGGGGCTCCACCGCCGTCTTCCGAAGGATGACCCGGGCGTCCACCGCCATCGGTTTTCCGTCGGTGACGATCACCGGATTCATGTCCAGCTCGGCGATTCCGGGAAAGTCCATGGTCAGCTGGGAGAGGCGGATCAGCATCTCCTCGATGGCCTCCAGGTCGGCTTTCCGCCCTCGGTAGCCGGAGAGAAGGGTGTACAGCCGGGTCCGTTCCATCATCCGCCGGGCCAGGGCCCGGTTCAACGGGGGCAGCCCCACGGCCCGGTCCTTGAGGACCTCGGCGTAGATGCCGCCCAGGCCGAAGAGGATCACCGGACCGAAATTTTCATCCACCTTGGCGCCCATGAGGATCTCGTGTTCGGCCCGGGGGAGCATCGGCTGTACGGTCACGCCGTCCAGGGCGGCGTCCGGATCGTGGTTTCCGGCCCCGTCCATGATTTCGGCGTAGGCCGCGCGGACCTCGCCGTCGTCCCGAAGGCCGAGCTTGACGCCGCCGGCGTCGGTCTTGTGGCTGATGTCCGGCGACAGGATCTTCAGGACCACCGGGTAGCCGATCTCCGCCGCCGCCTCGACCGCCGCCTCTTCCGAGCCGGCCGTCCGGGTGGGGTTGACGGGGATTCCGTAGGCCGCCAAAAGGTCCTTGGCCTCGGGTTCCGAGAGGGTCGCGCGATCT
Organism: uncultured Desulfobacteraceae bacterium; assembly: GCA_964431545.1. Lineage (GTDB taxonomy): Bacteria > Desulfobacterota > Desulfobacteria > Desulfobacterales > JAABSP01 > CAYSLC01. The sequence continues at coordinate 29,587 of CAYSLC010000012.1, forward strand.
TCTTCGAGGGCCGGTTGGATGATCTTTCCGGCTGCTTCGGCGTCGAAGGCGAGATCCCGGGAGAGCCGGGGGGGGATCTCCTGGAGCATCTCCAGGTTCCGGGCGTACTGGTGGAGGTACATGAAGGCCCGGATCCCCTCCTCCGGGGTGTCGTAGGTGGGAATGTCGGCTTGGTTGAGAACCGACCGGGCCTCCTCCACATCGGTTCCCCCCATCCAGGAGGTGATCACCGGGATATTCCGGCCGTGAAGGCGCTCCACCAGTTCCCGGGCGGTCCGGGCGGGACGGGTCAGGGCCTGGGGGGAGAAGAGGGCCAGGACCCCGTCCACCTCCTTGGCGGACATGCAGATCTCCACCGCCTGGGCATAGATCTCCGGCGGGGTGTCTCCGATGACATCCACCGGGTTCCCGTGGCTCCAGGCGGCGGGAAGGATCTCGTTCAGACGGTCCAGCGTGTCGTCGGAGAGCGCCGCCGGCGTCGCATCGTACCGGGCCAGTTCGTCGGCGGCCATGACCCCGGGGCCGCCGCCGTTGGTGATGATGGCCAGCCGCGACCCGTGGGGACGCGGCTGCTTGGCCACCAGCTCGGCGCAGTCGAAGAGGTCGCCGATGGTCTCCACCCGGACGATCCCGGCCCGCTCGAAGGCGGCGCCGTAGGCGTCGTCGGAACCGGCCATGGCCCCGGTGTGGGACGCCGCGGCTTCGGCCCCGGCCCGACTCTTGCCCGATTTGAGGATCACGATCGGCTTGATCCGGGAGACGGCCCGGGCCGCGCTCATGAACTTTCGAAAATGGGTCAGGCTTTCCACATAGAGGAGAATGCTCTTTACCTGCCAGTCGTGGCCCAGGTAATCGATGAGATCCCCGAAATCGACGTCGGCCATCGATCCGGTGGAGACGAAGTAGGAGAAGCCGAACCGCTCCTTCATGGAGAGATCGAGGATCGACGTGCAGATGGCGCCGCTCTGGGAGAGGAAGGCGAGTTTTCCGGCATAAGGCATGTGGGGCGCGAAGCTGGCGTTGAGGTTCCGCCCCGGGCAGATGATCCCCAGGCAGTTGGGGCCGAGGAGGCGCACGCCCCCCTCCCGGGCTGTTTTTTCGATCCGCCTTTCGAGTTCCCGGCCCTTCTCCCCCGCCTCCTTTCCGCCCGCGGAGACCACGATGGCGCCGCCCACCCGGTTTTCGGCGCAGGCGTCGATCACCTCGGGAACCAGGTCGATGGGAACCGCGATGAGGGCGAGATCCACCGGCTCGCCGATATCCCCGATGGACGGGTGTGAGCGAAGCGATTGGACCTGTTCGTGGTTGGGGTTCACGGGGAAAATCTTTCCCTCGAACCCGGCATCCGCCAGGTTCTTCAGCAGGGCCCAGCCCACGCTCCCCTCCGTGTTGCTGGCGCCGACCACCGCGATCGACGCCGGCTTGAAGATCTTGTCCAGGTTGTACAGTCCCATGGGGGCTTCCCCTCCTCCGCAGTGGTTTTGAATCGAAAATCGAAGGTTGTTGGCGCTCGGCCCGGGGTCGGATATGGATGCCGCCATCCTACATCCCCCCTTTCCATACCCGAAAAGGGCGGGACGGGTAAATGGGGTCGATCCTGTATTTTTCGGGAAGCCGCCCGGTAAATGGAAGCCGGCGGGATCCCGGCGGCGGGGCACGCTCAGTCCAGCAGAAAGGTTCCGCACCCGTAATGGGTGTGCTTTCCCACATGGAGGAGGGCCGCCAGTGCCAGATAAGGGACGAAGGGACCCTTGAGGGGGCGGGGGAACTGCTGGCGTCCCCGCCACCGGCCCGGCCAGGGGTTGGAAGAAGAGCGGAGGTTTTTCCGGGTCAGGGGATGGTGGTCCGCCCCCAGGACGGCGTTCCGGAGGTTCTCCGCCTCCGTCTCCGCCAGCATCTCCCAGAGGTTCTGGTTTTTTCTCAGGAACAATCCTTCCATCCGCTCCACCAGCGCCGTCAGGATGCGCCGAACCGTCGAAGCCGAGGAGAGATCGAAGGGGGCCAGCCAGGTCAGCTCCGTATAGGTGCGCCCGGGATCGTACCGGTCGGCCCATCCCTCCGACCACTGGCCGCCGGTGGGGCGGGAGTTGAGGTCGAGCCGGCCGTCATGGGCCAGGGGTTCCCACCGGGGACCCCGGGCCACGTGGATGCTCTGGATGTCGTAGTGGCCCCATAGGGGATTCCGTCCCCGTCCACCCGGGCAGGCGGTCTGGCCGGCCGCCTCCAGGGCCGGGAGGATCACCTCCAGGAAGAGGCCGTGGTCCGCCGCCTCCCCCATCAGCTTCAGTTCACAGAGGATCGGTTCCCCTTCGCCGTAGGCATCCTTGCCGGGATAGAAGAAGATCACGGCGTCGATGGGCCAGGGCCGCTCCGGTATCCCGATCAGCCCCCGGCGGCCCAGGAGGGTGTACCGCCCGGCCGAGGGATCGAAGCAGGTCTCCCACTGGGCGAGGGCCTTGTGCCAGGGACGGGCCTGGACGGCGGGCAGGCGGTCGGCAACGGCTTTTCCCAGGATCCAGGAGAACTCCACGGCGGTCGGCACGGGCAGGTGGACGTAGGGACCGGTTACCCGGAGGGCGATCAGGTACCGGATCAGGCTAAGGGGAATACTCGGCATAGTTGAACATCTCGTAGAGAAGCTGCACCTGGGGTCGGGCCCAGGTCCGGATGCGCCATGCCTCCAGCATGTCCCGGGCCTCCGGCGTGAGCATCCCCATGAACCTGCCCCAGTAGAACTGCTCCTCCGACTTGTCCTTCAGCTCCAGAAGCTCCCGGAGGAGATCCTGGGCGTCGGGCCGCAAAAGGGACCGGAGGACACGGGACATCTCCAGCAGCCGGAGGAAGGCGGTCACCTCGAAGGTGAGGACCCCCTGCTGGTCCCGCTTTTTCGGGAAGAAGAGCTGGTTGGGCTTGGGGTAGAACCGTACGCGCAACACGTCCATGGGGAACCGGGCGTCCAGCTGAACCGCCCGGCAGAGGATCTCCCCCATGCTCCGTTTTCCGGCGCCGCTCACCGCCGGAAAGACCTGGAAAAGCCCCTTCAGGGCGGCACCATGGTAGACGAGGGTCTCCTGGAGCCAGGCTTTGAGCCGGCGCCGCTCCAGGATGAGCAGAAAATGGCGCTCATCCCGGACGAAGGCCCCTTGTATCCGGTCCGCGTAGAACCCGGTTCTCCCGGCCAGTCCCGCGGGGAGCCGGTTGACATGGGCCCAGATCGCCGCGCTCCAGGCGCGGTCGTCCTTTCTTCGGTCGTTCCCGGCCATGACCGCGCGGCATGCCTTGCACAACGTCGCGGCGCCCCCGGCCGGAGGATAGACCCAGCACCGCCGGCAGGGGCGGTCGAAGAGGGTGATGGGCGGACCCGGCCCGTCCCGGCCGTCAAACAGGCCCGGGTCCGTGTCGAGAGAATCGAGGGTGGCCAGAAGCTCCGAACCGCTTTTGCACCGGCGGATCCAATCAAAGGGTTCCAGCATCGAGGACCTTTTTCAGATCCGCGTGGTGGTGGATCACCGTCGGGTCCCGGAACCTCTCCGGGGCAAGGGGTTGTCTCCACTGCTCCGCCTCTCCGCCGGCGTACCGCTTCGACCAGTCGATGAGGAAACTCTCCTCCAGAAGTCTCAGCTTGACGCTTCCGAACCCCAGATACCGGTTGTTGCCCATCTTGTGGGCCAGGTTCTCCTCCAGTTCCACGGACCAGATGAGCCGTTTGAGTTCCTCGTCGGTGAGGTTCCAGAAGCGGATGGTGAACCGGGCCTTCTCCCCGGGCATCAGGGCCCGGAAGTAGCTGGCCTGGACCGTGTCGGGGTTGAACCCGTCCAGCCGGGCGGCCGCCGGGGCCAAGGGGGCGTGGGGGAAGATGCGCCAGTGGTCCGCGACCCGATGGGTCGTGGCCGGCCCCTTGCCCGCCTGCCGCCATTGTCCGCCCTCGAACCGCCACCCGCCGTAGGGGTAGGGGACCTTGAACCAGGCCGGCTCCCCGGAGATGGCCGAAAAGGTGCCGAACCCGAAGGCGAGCCGGCCCATGAGCGCCTGGTTGGGGCCGTCTCCCACCCAGCCGAAGAGACGGTCCGCCGGATTGAGCCGGCCGAGCCCGTCGCTCTCCTTGCGGGCGTCGGCGGCGGCGGCGTAGATGTGGCGGATCATCCCCTTGAGGCTCCGGCTGGGAAGGGCGTAGACCCGGTCCGCGCCGCGTTTGTCCGCCGTGGGCGGGGAGAAGGAGAAGAAGTCCCATCCGTTGACCGGGCCGTCGTCCAGTTCGGTCCGGAAGGTGGGCTCGCCGCTCTCCCGGATGTTCATGGGGGTCAACAGCTCCGCCTCCACCGAGAGGGTGCCGCAATGCCCCCCGAAGTTCCGGTGGGAGATGAACCCCTGGTCGGCGGTGGGCGGGGCATCGGTGGATCCGCCTCCGGCGGGGATGGCCGTGGACGGGGTCAGGGCCCGGGCGGCGTCCTCGCCGGTCAGGGCGATCTCCCGCCAGATGCCGGACGGGGCGGGCGTGTGGCCGGTAAAGAGCATCTCCGCGACCCCCGGCGACCCGCCGGTGAGCCAGGTGAGCTTTTCGACCTTCATCTCGGTCCAGCCGAACCCGGAGGTCTTGTCCCCACCGATGGGGACATCCCCCCGCCGGGCGTCCCGCAGGATGTGGAGGAGGACCGACAGCGCCTCCAGATCGGAGGGGGCGATGTCGGTCATGTCGATGCGGAGATTGAACCGGAGGCTCTCCCCGTAGGCGAAGAGGTAATCCCGCTTGGCGGTCTCGATGGGTTGGCCGGTCTTGGGGTCCATCTTGACCCCGTCGGCGGAACACCAGGCGGCGTCGGTTTCGGCGGGATCGGCGAGATATGCGTCGGAGAAGAAGGCCATCCCCCGCCGCCCCTGGGCCCCGAAGAGGTGCTCGAGCATCTCCTTGGTCTTCCGGGTGTCGCCCCAGAGGGTCTTGAGCGCCTGGGATGCCCGTTTCCGGAAGGCCCCCTTGACGGTGCTGCCGGGCACGTAGATCTCCCAGGCGCTCTCCTTGGACCGGGACGGCGCCCATGAGAGCATCCGCATGAACAGGGTGTCGTAGGGTTTTCCGTATTTCTTGGCGATCTCCCGGTTGAACGGCCCGCCGGCCCGGAAGTCGATGTGGTGGGGCTGGGTCAACTCCTGGCGGACTTTGTTCCGGTGGCTCTTCAGAAAGGCGATGTGGTTCCGGTCGTTGTTGATGCTCTTTTCCAGATTGCCCGGATGCTGCATGTGGCGGTACTGGACCCGGCTGTGGGCCTCCAGGAACTCCCGCCAGGTGCTCGGCCGGATCCCGTCGGGATTCATGCCGGGGTCGGTCCACTGGTACTCGGTGATCTTCCCCTCCTTCAAAAGGACCTTGATCTCCATGTGCTCCTCCCGGACCCGGATCTCCTCCTCCACCCAGGCGTCGCTCTGGAGGAGTTTGAGCTGCTGGTCCACCTGCTGGAAGAGTTTGGGCAGGGCCCGCTGGATCTCGGGGGAGAACTCCGCCATGAGGGCCTCTTCGTCGTCGATCTTTCCGGCGAGGCGCTCGGCCAGCCCGGGCTCCGGACGGAGCCAGTCGGACACCGCCTTCCAGGCCTCGGGGTCCAGATCCTTCCGGGTCCCCTCGGTGTGCTCCAGGAGATCGGTGACCCGCTTGGCCATGTTCGCCTTCTTGCCCAACGCCTCCCGGAACGCTTCGTCGGCGGCCGCTTCGCTGGGGAAGGGCTGTTCCGCGAAGGGCTTGATCTTGTTGAGGAGCTTCTTTTGGAGCGCGTGTTTCCCCTTGCCCAGCTTCGATATGGCCGATTCGGGAAGAACGTAGGCCGTCTCGGTGCGGCTCGACCGTTCCTTGAGCCAGACGGCGGTGATCCGGGTCAGGTAGTCGGCGAACTGGCCCTTCCACTCCTCCGGATCGACCATGGCCCCGCCCACGGCCATCTCCAGCCGCTCCTTGATCGGTTCGGGGATCTCCTTCATGGCGCCGATGAGCTGGCGGCCCTCCACGGCGGCGAAGGCCGGGGTATGGGGATCCACCTTGCCCCAGTTCCACCCCACCAGCACCGGGTTCGCCGCGTCGAAGGCGATGTCGATGCGCAGGTGGTTCGCCTCGGGGCGGATCTCCGGGGGGGAGTCGGGGGCCGAAAAGGGCGGGGTCATCTCCAGCCGCAGCCGTCCGAGCCCCTTGCTCTTTCCGGCGCCGAACCAGAACCGGCCGGCACCGATCTCCTCCAGGAGATGGTAGAGCCTGCCGTCGTTGCCGTTCTTCTTCAGGAGGCTCTCGTTCACGGACATGGTGAAGTCGAAGGCCGAATGGCGAAGGACCGTCTCCATCTTGTAGTTGGCGTTCGCCTCGGCGGCCCAGCGGTCTTCGTCCAGCTTGATCCCCATGCGCAGGTCGAAGAAGTTGTCCCTGGGATAGGAGGACTCCTGGAGCTTGCAGTCCACCCGCTGGATCAGCCCCTCGGGCATGGGCGCCCCGTAGAGCCGCTGCCAGAGTTCATTGAGGAGCCCGATGTTCTTTCCGTTCTTCGATTTTCCGATAAAGGCGTCCATGAGGGCCTGGGCCGTGCCGGAGATCTCGCCCGACAGGGAGACCAACCGATGGGAGCCGTCGCCGTCCCGGGTGAAGAGGGTTTTCCGGGCGTTTCCTCTGTAGATGGGTGCTTCCGAATAGAGTATGCCTTTGAGCAGCATGGAGATCCCTTTCTTTCGCCTGGTTTTTCTCTGACGTTGCCGACGTTCCGGCATCGGTCCATGACGGGGAGGTCCGACCGGATGGCAGGGCGCCGGCGGCCGGTGTTGCCGCCGTGACCGTTATTCGGAAATGTTTACCACAGGACGGCACAAGCCGCCAGTGGTTTTTCGGATCCTGGATGTTTCGAAAAAAAGGGGGGAGGGAGACGGCGCCGGGCGCCGGGCGTGGGGCGAACCGACCCGTGGGGATCGGGCGGCGAAGGCTCGCCGCCCGATGAATGCACCCGACCCCGGATCGGTTTTCCGGATCAGCTCTTCTTGGACGCCCCTTTCTTCTTGGGGGCCGCCTTCGGGGCCGTCTCCGTGTCGAGATCGAGCTGGAATCTCACGGGGCCCCGATACTGTTTCTTGTCGCCGAACCGGGTATGGAGGGCGTAGTCCGATTTGGGATCGGACCAGGAGGTGGCGATGGCCACGTGGCCCTTGGGGAAGGGGGAGATCTCCGCGTCGATGAAATCGAGCGGGGCCAGGGCCGTCTCCTTCTCCACCAGGTCGTCCCGATCGCCGTAGCAGATCAGCCAGGGGATCTTCTTTTCCGCGAGGCGGTTGAAGTTGAGTTCCCGACCGAAGAGCTTGACCGGCAATGTGCCCTCCCCGGTGATGGGGGTGTTGTAGGAGGCGAAGCTCATCCGGGTGATGGACAGCGGCAGGTCGGTCCGTTCATTGTCGAGCCAGTAGTTGAGGGCCGCCGCCGTCTTGCTGATCTTGGGCGTCTTTCCGTATTTGGGGCGAAGCATCATCAGATCCCGGAAGAAGGCGACCATGGGGGCCTCGCTCTCGATGCTCTTCAGCTTGTAGACCCACCCCATGAGCTTGCCGTCGGCCACCTTGTTGCCGTTTTGCAGGGTCTTGGTGCCGTAGGCCAGGTCGTTGAACCGCCGGGGCAGGCTCCCAAGGAAGCCCGACAAGCCCTTGCTCCGGGTGCCGTCCATGGGGGCGACGCAGGTGAGCAGGGCATCGACCACGCCGTCCAGTTCGCCGGAGAGGAGATCGCAGACCGCGGCGAACCCGCCCTGGCAGTAGCCGTTCAGGGTCACCGGCCTGCCGTGACGCTCCATGATTCGTTCGCAGAAATACCGGGTGTCCCGGGCGTCGTCCTCGGCGGTCATCACCTGAAGGGCCGGTGTGGACGGGAAGTCCTTGAGGATCCGGATGTAGGTGGGGATCCCGTGGTTGGCGAAGTTGTGGGTGTAGCTGCGGTTGTCGCCGGGCAGAAAGGCGAGGATGTTGGCCCCCAGCACATACGGCGGCAGGATGAGGATCGGCTTGCCCTTGGGGTTGATCTCCACCGTTTCGTCGGAGGGGACGATCTGGTAGAGGAGGAACCGGTCCGTTTCCGCCACCAGGGGGTTGTGGCCGCGCTCGAAATGGAACCCGTACTCGGGCTCGATATCCCGGATCGCCTGGGGATAGATCCTGGCCACCATCTCCACCATCTTGGCCTGTCGTTCGACGAACCCCTTGAGATCCTCGCCCTCGGTGCCGAGGAGCGTGTTCATCGCGGCGGAGATGGCGTTCTGCATCTCCTTGTTGCTGTAGTCGTTGACGGCGCGGAGGCTTCCCATCATGTTCCTGGCGGAGATGTCCATGTTGAACTCCAGAAGCTCCAGGTAGGCGGTAAGGGTCTCCGCGGGAGGGGCGTTCAGGACGCGCTCGCTCTCCACGCCGGTCCAGTAGTTGACGGAGAGCGCGTAGGGGATGAGAAACTCGTTGACGTACTTGGAAAAGCCGGCCACGGCATTCTGCCCCGTGGACAGCTGGGCCGCCGCGAGGTTCAGGGCGGTGGCGATTCCTTGTCCGGCAAAACACTCCCCGGCGTCCTCCTTCATGGAGGGGGTGAAAAAAGGGTTTAGCATGTTCATGGTCCTCTCCTTTTCTTCTACAATGGCATCCACGGCCATCGGGGCCATCGGGGAGCGCATCCGCCGTTGTGCGAGGTGGCGACGCCTCCGACTTTATCTGTCCATTATCACAATTTTATACCAACAAAAGCCGGTACGCCAATGGGCTCGTCGAGGTATTTTCCAGTAGGGTTCCACGTAATTTCCGCGGGCGAAACCGGTTTTCGGAAGATCCATGGGGAATGGGTAACCCTGATGTAAGGGGAACCGAGTATGCCACATCGACCGGAATACCTCAATCGAAAAATGATGGAAAGCGGGGCGTCGCGAGGGGCAACGAACGCCGCTCCGGCCGTTTGCCGGAGCGGCGGAGTCTCGGGAACTACTCCGCCTTTTTCTTGGCGGTCTCCATTTCGGCGAAGTAATCCTCCACCTTACCGAAGTTTCCCTCGACCATCTTTTTGAAATCCTCTCGACCCTTCTTATAGGCGTTGATCCACTCGGTGATCACTTTCCGGCCCTCGGGGGGCAGCCAGGTCGCCTGCTCCAGGAACGCCTTGACCATCTTCTCCCCCTGCTCCTGGAGGGTGGTCATGGCGTTGAAGGAGTTGTCGAAGGTGGTCTTCTGGAAGTCGAGCATCTGTTTGAACATCTGTTTCTGATCCATATCTCTATCAATCCTCCCGATTCCTTGTGGCGTGAAATTGATCCGGATGCCGCTATTTTCCGGCGAAGGCTTCCTCCATCCTGAGAAAGCCCTCGTCCACCGCCTTCTTGAAGTTCTCCCGGGCCTTTTTGTAGAATTTGACCGATTCCTGAACGGCTTTCTTGCCGTCCTCGGTGACCCAGGGCATCTGGTTCAGAAAGTTGGTGGACATCTGCTCAGTCTGGTCCAGGACCGTGTTGAGCGCGGTGTAGCTGTTTTCGAAAATGGTCTTCTGAAAATCGATCATCTGTTTGGCCATTGCCGATGTTTCCATGGGGTGCCTCCTGTCTGGTTTTGGGGTTCGTTCGGCCGGGGGTCGGCGACACCGCCGATCCCGATTGTTATTCAGGACAATATCAATGGATGGGACGGTTGTCAATGGAAAATGTTGCATCGCACAAATATGTTTCCTCCGCTTGGCCCTGCGGTATTGATCTTTTTAACATTTTAGTATAAAAAAGAAATTTGTTTGAGATGCCGCATCGGACGCCGTCCCGTATCCGGGGAAATTGGTGCGATGTGTCAATACAGCGAAAGGGAGGCGCAAACATGGCCCAGAAACCGGTCGTCTTGAAAAAGTATCCGAATCGCCGGTTGTACGATACCGAGAACAGCAACTATGTGACCCTCCGGGACGTGGAGGAGATGGTCCAAGCCGGCCGCCGTGTGGAGGTGGTGGACGCCAAGACCGATCAGGATGTCACCGCGTTCATCCTGACCCAGATCATCATGGAGCGGGCCCGGAGGCGCAACAGCATCCTGCCCGTCTCTCTGCTCCACACATTGATCCGGTCGGGGGAGGATATCCTGGAGGAGTTTTTCGAGACCTATCTGGAACAGGCCGTCCAGAGCTATCTGAATTACAAAAAGAGCCTGGACGAGCAGATGCGACTCTACATGGAGCTGGGCATGGACCTTTCCGGGCTGGCCGATCGTCTCCTCAAGGAAAAGGGCGCTTTCCCACCTTTTTACGGGAAAAGTCCCGGATCCACCGAGGAAGACAAGGGGAAAACCTAAAAAAAGCTTGTTCCGTGACTCCGATCCTTGCTACAAAGTTAGGTACAAGGGAGCACCATCCGCCGGATCCCAAGGGCCGCAACCCCAATCCCATACAATGGAGTCGAAACATGTCGAATGACAAGGAATCCAGGGCAACCGATCCGACCGCTTTGTTCACCGAGTGGATGAAATCCGCCATGGAGATGTGGGAGGGCATGCTTGGTGCCGCCGCCCGCGGGGGCGATCCGTCCGGGGCGGCGGAGGGCGAGCCGAAGCAGGAGGGGGCCGCCTTCAAGGGCCACCGGGCCTGGAGATCCGGCAGCCGGGTTTTCCAGATCCTCCTCGACTCCCTCACCGAACCCGACAACGTGGAGGCGGCGATCCAGGGCATGGACACCGTGCCCGATGTGATGATGTCCATGGCCCAGCAGGTATGGGAAAGCTTCACCCGGGTCCAGCAGCAGATGACCGACCGGGCCTCGAAGCTGGGCCGCCATTCCAAGGCCTACACCTTCGAGGATCTCGATCAGGACCTCTTCAAGACCCTGCGGGAGATCTATGAGAACGAATTCCAGAAGTTCCTCAACGTTCCCCAGGTGGGCCTCACGCGGTTCTACCAGGAGCGTTTCAACCGGTACATTGACAAATACAACATCTACCAGACGGCCCTCGGGGAGTTCCTCTACATGTTTTACATCCCCCTGGAAAAAGCGACCCTGGTCCTTCAGGAGAAGGCGGAGGAGCTGGCGGAGAAGGGGGAGTTCCCGGACGATCTCCGGGAGTTTTACAACATGTGGATCCGGCTGCTGGAAGGCCATTACATGACCCTGCTCAAATCGCCGGAATACGCCGAGGTGATGACCGACACCATCGATTCCCTGGTCACCTACAAAAAGGCCCGGGAGGATATGTTGAACGACCTGATCAAGAACCTTCCCATCCCCACCAACAAGGAGATGGACGCCCTTTACAAAGACGTCTACGTCCTCAAAAAGAAGGTCAACGAACTGTCAAAGAAGGTGGAACAGTACCGGGAGGCATCGGAGGAAGGGGCGTAGGCCCTTGCCTTTCGATCCGCCCCGAACCCGAACCACCCGAGGAGAAGATCCAATGAGTCAGCCCAAAATCGCCGTCGATCTGATCATGAAGAAGTTGGCCGAGAGCACCGAGAAGACCAAGGACCGGGCCAAGAAGGCGTCCGAGGTCCTGACGGGACCCCTCGACACGAGCCTCTCCACCACCCCCTACGAGGTGGTGTACGAGGAGGACCGGATGAAGGTCAAGCACTACAAGCCCGAAGAGGTCAAGTACAAGCACCCGCTTCTGGTGGTCTACGCGCTGATCAACCGGGAGACCATGCTCGACCTCCAGGAGGGGCGCAGCGTGGTGCAGACCTTCCTGAAGAACGGGCTGGAGGTCTACATGATCGACTGGGGCTATCCCACCCGGAAGGACCAGTTTTTGACCATCGGCGACCACGTCAACGGGTACATGGACAATGTGGTGGAGTTCATCCGGAAGCGCCACGAGGTCCCCAAGATCCATCTGATGGGCATCTGCATGGGGGGGGCCTTTTCCGTCATGTACTCGGCCCTCCATCCGGACAAAATCAAGAACCTGGTGACCACCGTCACCCCGACCAATTTCGATACGGAAAAGGGGCTGCTCCACATCTGGATGCGGCGGACCAACGCCGACCGGATGGCCGAGTACTACGGCAACATGCCGGGGGACATCATGAACCTTGGCTTCCTCCTCCTGAACCCCGCGCGCCTGATCATCGACAAATACGTCGGTTTTCTGGAGAACATGGACAACAAGAACTTCGTGGAGAACTTCATCCGCATGGAGAAATGGATCTTCGACAGCCCGGATGTCCCCGGCGCCACCTTCCAGCAGTTCATCCAGGACTGCTACCGGAAGAACCTCCTCATCCAGAGCGAGCTTACGCTGGACGGGAAGAAGGTCGATCTGAAGAAGGTCACCATGCCGCTGCTCAACATCTACGGAAAGTTCGACCACCTGGTCCCTCCGGAGGCCTGTGAACGCCTCCCCCGGGAAGTGGGCAGCACCGATGTGGAGGACATCTGCCTCAATACCGGCCACATCGGCATCTACGTGAGTTCCAAGTGCCAGCGGGAGTTCGCCCCCAAGATCTGCCAGTGGCTCGGGGACCGCGACCGGGAGGAGAAGCCGAAACGGAAGGCGACGCGGAAGAAGGCCTCCGCCAAAAAGAGCACCGGCCCGAAGAAGAGCGCCAGGAAACAGGATGCCGGCGAGGGGAGGCCGGTCTCCGCCGAGAGAAGCGCCAAGCCGGCCAAGGCGTCCCCCGCCGGCGGGAATCGGACCCGAACGACGCCCCGGAAGGCAGCCACCCGGACCGATGGGAACAACTGAATGTAAGGGATGGGCCAAGGAGAGGATGAAATGACGAAAAAGACCGATTATTTCAAGACCTTTTGCACAATCAGCAGGGCTTTCGGGCAGACCTTGGACAAGGGCGAGCTGCTCGACCTCATCGTCCAGAGCGCCATTGATACCATGGGGGCCAAGGCGGCGTGTCTTTTTCTGGCCAACGAGGAGAAGGGGATCTCCGAACCGGCGGCCCAGAAGGGGTTGTCGGACAAGTACCTCCATTCCGGACCCATCAAGATCGAAAAGGCGATCAAGGACCTGATGGCCGCCGGCGGGTACCTTGCCTTCAAGGACGCCACGTCGGATCCCCGGCTCGACAACCACAAGGCCAAGGCGGCGGAGGGGATCGCCTCCATTCTGGTGGTGCCGGTGCTCGTGGAGAAGAAGGGGATCGGCGTCCTCTCCCTGTATACCGCCGAACCCCGGGACTTCTCCGAGGACGAGGTGGAGTTTCTGAGCGCGCTGGCCGAGCAGGGGGGGATGGCCATCCAGCAGGCCCGGCTTTTCGAACGGATCAACCGAAACTCCCGGCTCTTTTTCGATCTGGCCTCCAACATCAATTCCAGCCGGGATGTCCGGACGATCTTCCACATCCTCTCCGGAGACATCGGCGAGAGTTTCGGCATGAAGGGGGTCTCCGTGCGCCTCTTCAACCAGGAGACCAAGCTGATGGACATGGTGGCCAGCTACGGACTGAGCGAGTCCTTCATCAACAAGGGGCCGGTGTCGGCCGAAAAGAGCGAGGTGGTCCAGCTGATCCTCAACGGGAACACCGTGTTCATTCAGGACGTGGCCGGCGATTCGAGGATCCAGTACCCGGAGGAATCGAAAGCGGAGGGGATCGTCTCCGCCCTCTGTGTTCCCATCAAATCCCGGGACCGGGTCATCGGAGAACTCCGCCTTTACAGCGCCGTGCAACGGGAGTTTCCCGAGAACCTGGTCCAGCTGATCACCGCCCTGGCCCACCAGGGGGGAATCGCCATCGAGAACGCCCGCCTGGTGGACCGGATCCGGATGAACACGGAACTTTTCCACGATTTCGCCGTCAGCATGAACTCCACCCTCGACGTGCGGAAGATCATGGAGATCCTTTCCTCGGACGTGGCCGAGGTCTTCGGCGTCAAGGCGGTCTCCATCCGTCTGGTGGACGAGGAGAAGAAGACCCTGGAGCTGGTGGCCAGTTACGGGCTGAGCGAGGCCTACCTCAACAAGGGGGCGATCTCGGCGGAGGAGAGCATCAACCAGGCCCTGAAAAACCGGCCGGTGACCGTCAGGAACGCGGCCACCGATCCGGGGGTCCAGTACCGGAAAGAGAAGAAGGCGGAGGGCATCGTCTCCATCCTCAGCCTGCCCATCAACGCCAGAGACGACGTCATCGGCGTGATGCGGCTATACAGCGGCGAGGAGCGGGAGTTCACCGAGGACGAGATCATGCTGGCCATGGCCCTGGCCCACCAGGGGGGGCTGGCCATCCAGAACGCCTCCATGTACCTGAGCCTCCAGGAGGACAAACAGGATCTCGAACGGGAGATCTGGAGCCACCGCTCCTGGTTCTGAAATACGGGCGGGGGACGTTTGAGGCGGTCGAGGGCCGCTTTTACAACCATTTGCCAAGGAGAACCACATGCTCGGCAGGACCATCGAACAATTGAAGGTGGGGGATGCGGAAGAGTTTTCCAAGACGGTTTCGGAGTCGGATATCTACCTCTTCGCCGGGGTGACGGGCGATCTCAACCCGGCCCATATCGACGAGGCGTACGCCCGGGGGACCTTTTTCAAGGGGCGGATCGCCCACGGGATCCTCTCGGCCGGGTTCATCTCCGCCGTCATCGGCATGAAGCTCCCCGGTCCGGGGACCATCTACATGAAGCAGGAGCTGACGTTCCTGGCCCCGGTCCGCATCGGGGACACCATCACGGCGAAGGCCGAGGTGACGGAGGTGACGGCGGAGAAGAACCGGATCCGCCTCGCGACCACCTGCGTCAACCAGGAAGGGACGGTGGTGGTGGACGGCGTGGCGACCGTCAGTCCCCCCAAGGCGCCCAAAAAACCGTAGATCCGGCATGGGGGCCGCCAGCCGCAGCCGGGGGGGCGGAATCGCCGCCTCCCCAGCGGCCCGTCACAACACGTTGCCCAGCAGGTACTCCTCCATCGTCTCCTTTATCTTTCCGCAGTCCATCCTCTCCAGGTTCTCGCAGCAGTCCGGACAGAGGTAGACCGGCCCCTCAAGCTTACGGATATCCGTGTAGGGAATCTTCTCCTCGCAGGCGTTGCAGGTGTTCGGCATGAAGCGAACCCCGACCCCGAAGACCGATGCCTCGGCCCCACCGATCTCCCGACACCACATCACGTAGGCCCGGAAGATCTCCCCCTCCTCCAAACTCGCCGGGGTTCCGTTGCCCATCTTGATGAAGATGTCCATTCCATCCTCGACGGGGGTCTTCGATTCGAAGTAGAGGCCGCCTTCGCCCTTGTTGTACATTCGGGCGGGGGTGAAGTCCCGGACATCGGACCGGGCGGAAAAGAGGATGGGGGCCTCCACGCCGTGTCTGGCAAAGGCCCGGTAGTTGCAGGAACACCCCGAATGCGTTCGATCTTCCGCCATCACACACCTCCTGTATCGGTTTTTTATGATGAAAAAATTTGGAAGTCCGGTGTTCTGCTTCAGCCCTGTGGCGCGTCGCGGGAAGGGGAACGCGGGTTCCGGCGGGGCCCCGCCGGATGAGTAGCTGTCGGGCGTCGATGTCGGTGAAGGTTCACGGGTCGCTGGAGCGAGTACCGCTCATACCTCTACACTATGGAAGAAAGGGTCGGATGTCAAAAAAAAAGTACGCCCCCGGTCCTCGGCGCCGGAACGACTCGCGCAGGAAGCCTCGGATTCCGGAGTATGGCGGCGATCCGGGGATCTCAGGATTTTTTTTTCGCCCTCTTTTTCTTCTCTGCGGCGGCGGAGGGGGCCTGCTCGTAGAGCTTGCCGAAGCTTTTGACCAGTTCCTGGAATTGGTCCGTCTGGCTCTTGACGATGGACTGGAACTCCTCCATCACCTCCCCCTGGTCCATCCCCTTTTCGTTCAGGAGCATTCGGAGGTGCTCGATGGTCTCCTCCTGCTCCGCCGCCTTCGCCTTGAGGGCCTCATATTTGCGAACCAGGTTGAGGTGCTCCTCCTTGGAGACCATGCCCATCATCCGAAGGTACTCCCGAAACGACTTCTCGAACGCCTCGCCGGCCTTTCGCCACCCCTCGGTGAAATCGGGCCGGTCTTCGGGCGATTCCTCCAGGCCGTAGGCCTTTCGGAACATGGCCGTGATGTCCGGGAAACCGCTGTAATCCCCGGCCATCCACTTGAACATGTCCTCCATCTGTTTCTGGCCCTTGGCCACGTTGATGAGATAGTTTCCCCACATTTCCAAAAACTGTTTGTCCATAAGACGCCTCTTCCGCTGATGGTTTTCGGGGATCGGGATGAACGGCAGTGGATCGTTTCCTGTTCCGTTCATTGTATGGCGATCCCGCGAAATGTAAAGAAAAAATAGCCGGTCGACGCGGCGCCCGCCCCATCCCGTTTTTTGTTTCTTCCCCCTGGTTTTTGCTTTGACAAAGCGCCTTCCGGACACTATAGTTGCGCTTTGTTTATTTTAAGTGGTGGGGATCATGGATTATTTTTTATGTGTACTCGGAATGGTCATGTTCATCGAAGGGCTTCCCTATGTCGCCTTTCCCCATAAGATGAAGTCCTGGATGAAGAAGATCATGGAGACCCCGGACGGCTCCCTGCGGGGCATGGGCCTGGTGCTTATGGTCCTGGGGTTGTTTCTGGTCTATGCGGGGCGGCGGTAGCCGGCATGTACGCCCTGACCGACTACGACTACGATCTCCCCCGGGACCGGGTCGCCCAGGCCCCCCTCGCGGACCGGGACGGCTCCCGTCTCCTCCGGCTCGACCGGCGAAGCGGCGGGATCGCCCACCATCGGTTCCGGGAGATCGACGGTTTGCTGGCCCCCGGCGATGTCCTGGTGGTCAACGATACCGCCGTGGTGCCCGGCCGGCTCTTCGGGAAAAAGGAGAGCGGCGGCCGGGTCGAGGTCCTGATTCTCGACTTCGCCCCCCCGGCCAACGGGGCCCCGCCCGTCCACCGCTGCCTGGTCCGGGCGTCGAAGCGGCCCCGGCCCGGCGCGCGGCTGCTCTTCGATCTCGGGCTTACCGGCGAGGTCCTTTCGGCCGAAGGGGATGCCTGCCGGATCCGGTTCACCGGGGCGGGGGATTTCGACCGGGTCCTCCACGAGATCGGCGTTGTGCCCCTGCCCCCGTACATCCGCCGGGACCCCGGCTCGGCCCCGGAGGTGGACGACCGGAACCGGTACCAGACCGTCTACGCATCGGCCAAAGGGGCGGTGGCCGCCCCCACCGCCGGGCTCCACTTTACGGAGGATCTCCTGGCGCGGCTCCGGGATCGGGGCGTGGCGGTCGCCCCCCTCACCCTCCATGTGGGCCACGGCACCTTCCTTCCGGTCCGCGCCGACGACATCCGGGCGCACCGGATGCACGCGGAGCGATTCGTTTTCCCCTCGGAGACGGCCGCCGCCGTCAACCGCGCCAAGGAGCAAGGCGGGCGGGTGGTGGCCGTGGGGACCACCTGTGTCCGGACCCTGGAGTTTCTGGCGGACGAAGCCGGCCGGGTGAGGTCCGGGGCCGGCGCGTGCGATCTCTTCATCTACCCCGGATACCGGTTCCGGGTCGTGGACGTCATGGTCACCAACTTCCACCTCCCCCAGTCGACGCTCCTGATGCTGGTCTCCGCCTTTGCCGGGCGGGACTCGATCCTTTCCGCCTACCGGACCGCCGTCGACGAGGGCTACCGGTTCTACAGCTACGGCGACGCCATGTTCATCGCCTGAGCCGAGGATCCCCGATGCTCGATTTCCAGGTCACCGCGCGATCCACCTCCACCCGGGCCAGGGCCGGACGGCTGCGGACCGCCCGCGGCGAGGTGGAGACACCGATCTTCATGCCCGTGGGGACCCTGGGCACCGTCAAGGCGGTCACCCCCGAGGAACTCATGACCTCGGGAGCGCGGATCATCCTGGGCAACACCTACCACCTCTACCTCCGGCCGGGGTGTGACGTGATCCGGCGGTTCGACGGCCTCCACCGCTTCATGAACTGGGACGGGCCGATCCTCACCGACAGCGGCGGGTTCCAGGTCTTCTCCCTGGCCAAGCTCTTCAAGATCACCGAGGAGGGGACCCGGTTCCAGTCCCACCTGGACGGCTCCAGCCATCTCCTCTCCCCCGAGCGGTCGGTGGAGATCCAGCGCTGCCTTGGATCGGACATCATCATGTGCTTCGACCAGTGCATCGCCCACCCCGCCGATGAGCCGGCGGCCATGGAGGCCCTGGAGCGGACCACCCGCTGGGCCGAGCGGTGCAGGACCTACTGGCAAGAGAACGACCCAGGCCGCGGCGCCCTGTTCGGCATCGTCCAGGGGGGGATGTATCCCGAACTGAGGTCGCGGTCCGCCGCCCAGCTCGTGGAGATCGGCTTCGACGGCTACGCCCTCGGGGGGCTCAGCGTGGGGGAGCCCAAGGAGGTGATGATGGCGGTGGCCGACGCATCCCTGCCTCTGCTTCCCGATGCCGCCCCCAGGTACGTGATGGGGGTGGGCACCCCCGAGGACCTGGTGGAGCTGGTCGCCATGGGGGCGGACATGTTCGACTGCGTCATGCCCACCCGAAACGCCCGGAACGGACAGCTCTTCACCGATGCCGGGACGCTGAACATCGGCAACGCCCGGTTCCGGGAGGAGACGGAGCCGGTGTCGCCCGGCTGCGGCTGCTACACCTGCCGGAACTACTCCCGGGCCTACCTGCGCCACCTTTACACCTCCAGGGAGCTGCTCGCCTATCGGCTCAACACCATCCACAACCTCCACTACTATCTCCGGCTCATGGAGCGGATGCGCTCGGCGGTCCGGGCCGATGCGTTTGACACCTTCCGAAATGATTTCTATAGTAAGAGGATGTGAGTCATTGACGGCTGAACCACCGAAAACCCAACATCCATAGGAGACGACGATCATGAAGGAAAAAGTACAGAAGGTGCTCGATAAGGTACGGCCCACCCTCCAGGCGGACGGCGGAGATGTGGAACTGGTGGATGTGGACGAGAGCGGCGTGGTGAAGGTTCGCCTCCAGGGCGCCTGCGCCGGCTGCCCCATGTCCCAGATGACCCTCAGAAACGGCATCGAACGGGTCCTCAAGCAGGAGATCCCCGAGGTCAAGGCGGTGGAGCCCGCCTAGATCGGGCTCTTTGCCGCCCGCGCGATCTTGAGGTTTCGAATATCCGAGGGGCGGGGCTTTGCACCCGCCCTTTTCCATCCACATCCGAAACGAAGAGCCTTCCACATGACCATCGCAAAGAAGATCGAAACCTTCATCGAGCGGTCCTCCTGGATCCGGAAGATGTTCGAGGAGGGGGCACGGCTGAAGGCGGCGCACGGCGACGGGAACGTCTTCGATTTCAGCCTCGGCAACCCCAACGTGCCGCCGCCCGACAAGTTCCGGACGGTGCTCCGGCAGCTCATCGACGAGAGCGGCCCGGCCGACCACGTCTACATGCCCAACCCCGGCTACCCCCAGGTCCGCAAGGCGGTGGCCGAGTACGTCTCCGGGGAGCAGGGGGCCGAGCTGACCGAGAACGAGATCGTCATGACCTGCGGCGCCGCCGGGGCCCTCAACATCATCCTCAAGGCGATCCTCGATCCCGGCGACGAACTCCTGGTTTCAGCCCCCTTCTTCGTGGAGTATGGCTTCTACGCCGACAACCACGGGGGCGTGCTCAAGACGGTGGCGACCCGGCCCGACTTCACCCTCGATCTGCCGGCCATCGCCGACGCCGTCACCGAGCGGACCAAGGCGGTCCTCATCAACTCCCCCAACAATCCCACCGGCCAGATCTATTCAAAAGAGAGCCTCGACGCCCTCGGCGGGCTGCTGACGGAGAAGAGCCGGGACCTGGGACGGACCATCTACCTCCTCTCCGACGAGCCGTACCGGAAGATCGTCTATGACGGGGCGACGGTGCCGAGCATCTTCTCGGCCTACGAGAACAGCCTGATCGCGACCTCCTACAGCAAGGACATCTCCATCGCCGGGGAGCGGCTGGGGTACGTGGCCGTCAACCCCAAGACGGCCCACAGGGAGCCCCTTCTGGGCGGCCTGGCCCTGGCCAACCGGATCCTGGGGTTCGTCAACGCCCCGGCCCTGATGCAGCGGGCCGTGGCCCGTCTCCAGGGGGAGAGCGGCGACCTCGCGGCATACGCCCGCAAGCGCGAACTCCTGTGCGACGGTCTGGCTGAGGCGGGGTACGCGTTCGTGACCCCGCCGGGCGCCTTCTACCTCTTCCCCAAATCCCCGATCCCCGATGACGTGGAATTCGTCCGGACCCTCCAGGAGGAGCTGATCCTCGCCGTCCCCGGCAGCGGCTTCGGCGGGCCGGGCCACTTCCGGCTCGCCTTCTGCGTGGCCGACGAGACCATCACCGGCGCCATGCCGGGATTCAAGCGGGCCATGGAAAAGTTCGCATAGCAAATCTCAAGGGGAAAAAAGTGAAAAATCCCGTCCGGGGAGCCACCGGACGGGATTCGATATCGGCTCTTGTCATGGCCGCTTGTGGGAGTCTATGCGGATGCGATATTGATAATATTCCGTATTACGGCCATTCTTCACCAACCGCATGGAGAATTTGATTCACGAGCGTGGCATCATAATGTACCCCTTCCGCGAGAGCCCTCTCAATATACGGTTTGACCACCGGAATAATCGATTGTTTCTTCGCCCAGCTCAATAGCCCCAAGACCCCTGTAACCAATAAACCCGCAGACAAAGCCGCCCGCCTTCCCTTCCACTCATCGATGCAGACCCATCGAATGTTTCGCTCCAGCGCCAACTGAATAACCGCGGCTTCACCCGAATCCAGCGAGACCGATAACAGTCGAGATAGGGGCTCCTTTATCGGAACGACCCGTAACCAGTCGGGAGAGATCTGAGGATACCCGGCTTGCTCACCCTCATCCAGCTCTTGGCGGACCTCTTGGGGGCAGATGAAGGAAAGAGGCATGTCGGCGGGGATTTGGAGCGCGTCGATCCGGGATAGAATGATGAGCGGCCCCGTATTGATGACGATCGATTCAGGCATGGGTGATGAATTCGATTTCCGATGCCGCGTCCTCCGGCTTGAGGTTGCTGATCGATATGCCGATTCGGGGAAGGGAGAGCAAAAAGTCGACCCTCTTCTTCCCGCAAAGCTTCGCCGCCTGCCCTGAGGTGAGCTTCCCCAACTCGTACAATTTCCCCGCCAGCAACAAACGGGCTTCGAGGTCGAATGCTTCCTTGGTCAAGCCGCTGGTCAGCAGGACCTCATCTCCGTATTCTATGACCAATGAGTGGTTCATGGAATCCCCCATCCTATTTTCCGTAGTCATGGTTCGAAGTGACTAAGAATAAGAATTATACCAGGCATGGTTTCACAAATAAACCCGTTGGCGGCGGGAATCACGCCATGGACCGGACCACCCCGCCGTCCGCCCGCAGGGGCGCGCCGTTGGTGGCGGAGGAAAGGGGGCTGCACACGTATGCCACCATGGCGGCGATCTCCTCCGGGCGGATGAATCGCTTCAGCAGGGACGTGGGGCGGGCGGTTTCAAAGAACTCCGCCTCCATCCGTTCCATGTCGATGCCCTTTTCCCTGGCGAGGCTTTCCAGAAATGTCATCACCCCTTCGGATCGGGTCGGTCCGGGCAGGACCGAGTTGACGGTCACGCCGGTCCCCTCGGTGGTCTCCGCCAGCCCCCGCGCCAGGGAGATCTGGGCCGATTTGGTGACGCCGTAATGGATCATCTCCGCCGGGATGTGGAGGCCCGATTCGCTGGAGATGAAGATCACCCGTCCCCAGTCCCGCTCCTTCATGGCCGGAAGATAGTGGCGGGTCAGCCGGACCCCGCTCATGACGTTGACCTCCCAGAACCGGAACCACTCCCCGTCGTCGATCTCCTCGAAGGGCTTGGGATCGAAGATCCCCAGGTTGTTGACCAGGATGTCCACGTCGGGCACGGCGGCGGCCATTTCGGCAACCCCCTCCGGGGACCCCAGGTCGGCCATCACCCCCCGGACCCGGTCCGCGTCCGGAACCTGAGACCCGATTTTCGAGAGGGCGTCCTCCAAATGGTCGGGATTCCGCCCGTTGACGATCACCGAAGCCCCCTCCTTGGCCAGTGTCAAGGCGATGGCGAATCCGATCCCCTGGGTGGAACCGGTGACCAGGGCTCGTTTTCCGTTGAGTTGCAGGTCCATGGG
>CAYSLC010000013.1:0-24547 GCA_964431545.1 uncultured Desulfobacteraceae bacterium
CTCTTTTTCATGTCCCGGGCCCAGCTCGGCATGGATTACGGCATCAAGCGGGGCGGCATGAAGAGCGGGGGGCTTGCATGGTAGGAATGGAATCGTTATAATAGCGATTATCGTTTTCCATTTACAGAACCGTTCGAACCAAAAAGGAACGACAGAAAATGCCCGAAGGAACGCTTTGCAACAGACGGCCGATCAACACCCAGGAGGAACTCCACGCGCTCTTGAACGACAAGAGCGGCAAGACCTACTATGAGGAGTTGAAACACCTGGATGTCGATCAGGACGCCCTCTGGGCCACCATCCAGAAGTCCCTCAAGTCGAGGCTCAAGACCTGGCTGGAAATCTGTGCCCACTGCGGCATGTGCTCGGACAGTTGCTTCCTCTACCTGGCCAACAACAAGGACCCCAAGCAGGTCCCCTCCTATAAGGTCCAGTCGACCCTCGGCGAGCTGGTCCGCCGGAAGGGGAAGGTGGACAACGAGTTCATGCGGATGGTCATGGACACCGCCTGGTCGAAGTGCACCTGCTGCAACCGGTGCGGGATGTACTGTCCGTTCGGCATCGACATGGGCATCATGATGAGCTACGTGCGGGGTCTGTGCTTCACCCAGGGGTTCGTCCCCTGGGAGATGAAGATCGGCTCGGGCATGCACCGGGTCTACCAGGCCCAGATGGACGTGACCACCGAGGACTGGGTGGACACCTGCGAGTGGATGGCCGAGGAGTACGAGGAGGACTGGCCGGGGTTGATCATCCCCATCGACAAGGAGGGGGCGGACATCATGTACACCGTCAACGCCCGGGAGCCCAAGCACTACCCCGAGGATCTGGCCGAGGCGGCGATCCTCTTCCACCTGGCCGGGGAGAACTGGACCGTGCCGAGCATCGGCTGGGAGGAGACGAGCCTGGCCATGTTCGCGGGGGACTGGGAGGGGTGCAAAATGCAGGTGGAGACGGTCTATGACGCCATGGCCCGCCTGAAGCCCAAGCGGATGGTGGTGACCGAATGCGGGCATGCCTACCGGGCCACCGTCATCGAGGGCCCCTACTGGGCCGGGCTGGAGAGCGGCCAGACGCCGGTGGAGAGCTTCCACTACGTGGAGTGGGTGGCCGAAGCCCTCCGCACCGGCAAGATCAAGATCGACCCGGCCAAGAAGATCAAGGAGCCGGTCACCTACCAGGATTCCTGCAACTACATCCGGAACGCCGGCCTCGGGGATTGCGCCCGGGAGATCATGAGCTACATCGCCGAGGATTTCCGGGAGATGGAGCCCTGCCGGGAGCACAACTTCTGCTGCGGCGGCGGCGGCGGCTTCAACGGCATCGGCTACTACCGGGAGCAGCGGAACATCGGCCTCAAGATCAAGCGGGACCAGATCCTGGCCACCGGCGCCAAGCTGGTGATCTCCCCGTGCCACAACTGCTGGGACGCCATCCGGGACCTGGAGGAGGTCTACAAGGTGGGGATCCGGTGGTCCTTTTTGAAACCGCTCCTCATCGAGATGGCCGTGGTCCCCGACCACCTGAAGCCGCCCGAGGAGTGATCCGGCCCGTTTTGAACGGACCCGGGAATCCGCTATAGACCTGTATCGCCCGGAACGACAAAGGGGCGGCGGCCGACGGCCGCCGCCCCTTTTTTTCCGTCCGGGGGTTCCCTCGCTCGGCCCCCCTTGCGGAGCCTATCGGCCGGCGGCCCCGGCGGCGATGGACTCCAGGACCCCCCGGATCTTACGGATACGGGGGGCGTCCCCGGAGAGTCCGTGGCGGCCGGCCAGGTATCCCGGGTCGTTGTAGAGGATCCGGGTTTCGCCGTCCACGGCGGTGATCAACAGCTTCTGAGGCAGGTCGACCGCCAGGGAGGGGGCGGCCTCCATGAGCGGCGTTCCGATCTTCGGGTTTCCGAAGACCAGCACCACGGTGGGCCGAAGGCTCAGGCCCGCCGATCGGGCGTTGGCCGCGTGGTCCACCTGGAAGAAGAAGGTCAGCCCCTTCTCCTCGATGATCGACCG
The DNA here is from genome assembly GCA_964431545.1 of uncultured Desulfobacteraceae bacterium. Lineage (GTDB taxonomy): Bacteria > Desulfobacterota > Desulfobacteria > Desulfobacterales > JAABSP01 > CAYSLC01. The sequence continues at coordinate 2,010 of CAYSLC010000013.1, forward strand.
GGCCGCCTCGGCGGCCTCCGCGACGCTCCTCTCCGATAAAACGGTGATCAGTCCGTCTCCGGCACCGGCCCGGGCCGTGGCGAAGAGGGCCAGGACCGAGACCGCAATGCCCATCGTCTTCAGCATCCGCATCATCGTCCTCCTTGGGTGGTTTCGTGGGTGAATTCCCCTTGTTCCCATATTCCGGATCACGGGGTCTCCAGGGTGGCGGTCCCGTCCCATTCAGGGCCGGGGGGGTGTTCGGCCAGTCTCCGGCACCGCTCCAGGTAGAGCCCGGACACCGTGTCCGCCGGGTTGAGTACCGAGATCTCCCGGAAGATCTCCGCCCCGTCGGTCCATTGCCGGGACCGGTACTTCGAAAGCCCTTCCCTGAACAGCTCCAGGATCTTGTCCAGATGGGGGAAGCTCTTTTCGGTGTGGTGGTCGAGGATCTCGTGGATGGATACCGGCTCGTCCCGACCCTTGACCTTCAGCCGGTCGATCTCCCGGAGGGCATACGCCTTCCGGAACTTGGCCACGGTGAACTCGCTCACCAGAATGTGAGTGCCGTAGATCTTGTTGGCTCTTTCCAGGCGGGAGGCGAGGTTGACCCCGTCGCCGATGACCGTATAGTCCATCCGTTTCAGGGAGCCGATGTTGCCGGAGATCACCTCATCGGTGTTGATGCCGATGCCGATGCCGATGGGATCACTGCCGTTTTCGGTGCGGTTCCGGTTGAAATCGTCCAGGGCCCGCATCATCTCGATGGCCGATGTGGCGGCGTTGTCGGGATCATCCAGGCCCGCGTAGGGAGCGCCGAAGACCGCCAGCAGGGCGTCTCCGATGTACTTGTCCAGGATGCCGCCGTACCGGAAGATGATGTCCACCATCAGGCCGAAGTAGTCGTTGAGCAGGGAGAGGGTCTTTCGGGGCCCGTAAACCTCCGTGAGGGCGGTGAAGTTCCGGATGTCCGAGAACATGATGGTCGCCTCGTGGGCCTGCCCCCCCAGGGCGTTCTCGCCGTCCCGGAAGAGTTTCTCCGCCACCTCCTTGGTCATGTACCGGGCGATGGTGCTCTTGAGCCGCTTCTCCCGGTTGATGTCCTCCAGGATGAGCAGGGAGCCCAGAAAAGCCTTCTGGATGCCCACCAGGGGAACCACGGTCAGGTTGACCGACGCCCGCCGCTCCACCTCGGGCAGGAAAAGGTCGACGTCGGGGAGGAAATCGGGTTTCCGCTCCTCCAGCACCCGGTCGATGAGCGCCGGCACCCAGGGGTTGATCCCGAAGAATTTGGGCAGCTGACCGGGCATCAGGGCGCATGACTCCAGGTTCTCGCAGAGGATCCGGGTCGCCGCGGAGTTGTATTTGATCACCTGTTTGTCCGCGTCCAGGGAGACGATGCCGCTGCTCATGCTCTCGATGAGGCTCTCGTTGTAGTTTTTCATGTTGCGGGTATCTTCGTAGAGCCCGGCGTTCTCCAGGGCGATGGCCGCCTGGGCCGTGAAGGCCTTGAGACGCCGCTCGTCCGTCTCCGTGAACTCGCCCTCGGCCTTGTTGAGCACCTGGGTGACCCCCAGAATCCGGCCCGCCTTGTTCCGGATGGGCACGCAGAGGACCGACCGGGTCTTGTAACCGGTCTTCTGATCCACCTGGGGGTTGAACCGGGGGTCGAGATAGGCGTTGGAGATGTTGATGGTCTTTCCGCTGGTGAAGACCGAGCCGGCGATGCCCATGTGGCTGGGGAACCGGATCTCGTTGACCTCCAGGTCCCGGGCCACCCGGGACCAGAGTTCGTCCGTCCGCCGGTCGTGGATGAAGATGGAACACCGTTCGGCATCGAGAAGCTCGGTGGTGGTGTTGACCACCAGGGAGAGGAGCCGGTCGAGATTGAGTTCCGAAGACAGGACGGTGGTCAGCTCCAGGATCCGCATCTCCTCCTCCCGGGCCTGCTTCAGGTGGCGTTCGGCCTTCTCCCGCTGCTTGATGGCATACTGGGCGTGGGAGCCGAAGATCACGAAGAGGCACAGGACCACCAGCCGGGACCAGATGTTCTCCGTCCCCACAAAGACCTGGGCCATGCTGCCGCGGTAGGAGAGGAAGATGGTGAGGATCGATTCGATGATCCAGTAGACGCCGGCCAGCCCGAGACCGATGAAGAGCATCTGGTCCGCCAGTCCGATACGCCCCTGGGAGTTGTCTTTCACCTTGCGGGTGTTTCCGAAGGCATCGATGGGGGGCCTCCTTGGGTCTTCGCCGGCCGTCCCCCGGGGAGCATTGCCGGTTCCGTGGGGGAATCTAGAGGATATGATACGGAAAGCGATCCGGAAAAGCAAACAAAACCCTCTGATTCGGCTCCCCGAAAGGGCGGAGCCGAGGGTCGCTTTCCGGAAACAAACTCTCCCTTGCAAAAGGGGCGCCGGGGACATATGTTACAGGGGAAAGAGACTCACAACCCCCCGGCCGCGGGCCGGGAAAGGCATCAGCCCGGGAGGTCGACCATGGCAACGGTTCTGGTACCCATCGCAAACGGTACGGAAGAGATCGAGGCGGTCTGCATCATCGACGTCCTGCGCCGGGCGGGCGCCGCGGTGACCGTGGCGTCGGTGGCGGACGGTCTCCGGGTGACCGCCTCCCGGGGCGTCAATCTCGTGGCCGATCGGATGATCGGAGATTGCCAAGAGGAGATCTATGATCTGATCGTCCTGCCGGGGGGCATGCCCGGGGCCGAGCACCTTCGGGATTCCCCGGCCCTGACCCGGCTCCTCCAACGCCAGCGGGAGGCCGACCGGTGGCATGCGGCCATTTGCGCCGCGCCGGCGGTGGTTTTCCAACCCCACGGGCTCCTGGAGGGGCGCGGCAAGGCCACGGCCCATCCCGGCTTCATCGATCGGCTGGATCCCGGGGCGGCCGTCGAGGACCGGGTGGTGGTGGACGGCCGCTGCGTCACCAGCCGGGGGCCGGGAACGGCCCTGGAATTCGCCCTGCGGCTGGTGGCCCTGCTCTACGACCCGGGGACGGCCGACGGGATCGCGTCGGCCATGGTGGTGAAGCCGGCGGGGGCATAGAGGGGGATCGATGGGCCATCCATTGGGCGATCCCCGGCCCTCCGGAGATCTCCACGGCTATCTGGCCAAGGATGCCGGCCGCAAAGAATCGCCGTCCGGCGCACCGGTTCCCGAACCCCAGGACCTGGAGGCGCCCGAGGCGGAGGAGGTTCTGCGCTGCGTCGCCTGCGGGCACGAGATCACCTCCGCGGCCCATCGGATATCGGTAAACGGCGGCCACCACCACACCTTCGCCAACCCCGCCGGCATCGTCTTTGAGATCGGCTGTTTTTCAGAGGCCAGGGGGTGTGCCAACTGGGGGCGGCCCACCGAGGAGTTCACCTGGTTCAAAGGGTATGCCTGGCGCTTTTCCATCTGTGCCAGATGCCACGCCCACCTGGGGTGGCACTATGTGGGGGACGGCGGATTCTACGGGTTGATTCTCGCCCACTTGATTTGAGCGGCGGCTGATTCCGCCCGTTCGTCGGAGGAGCTATGGGGAGATCGCTTCAGGTTCAACGCGCGTCGGTTCCGGAGAGACGGCCGGAGGCGGAGGCGCCGGAGGTCCTGTCCGCCCTGCGGGAACGGAAGGCTCTCCTGGCCCGGCGGCCCGATCTCGCCCGGTTCCAGGAGGAGATCGATCGGCTTCTGGACAACGCCGGGGGGCTCGACGGGCGGCTGGCCGTTCTGGAGATCCTGATCCAGGGCCATCTGGCCGCCCTCCAGGACAAGCTCATCCAGTTGACGGGCGCGGTGCGGGCCGACGGCCGGCCGGATCGGTCGACGCCGCCATGAACGGGGATAAATGATGAAGAAGAGGGGGCCCGGCGGGTCCCCTTTTTTACGGACCCACTACCAAGGAAACGGGTGTAATGATGATCGAGACAACCATTCCCGGATACCGCGCGCTCAGGCTCGAGCACTTGGTGATGGATTACAACGGCACCCTGGCCTGCGGCGGGCTGCTGCTTCCCGGGGTCAAGGAGTGCCTGGAGGTCCTCCAGGAGAAACTGACCATTCACGTGCTCACCGCCGACACTTTCGGGAAGGCCGAGGCCCAGTTGGAGGGGGTCCCCTGTGAACTGACCGTCCTCGGGCTGGATCGGCAGGATGTCGGGAAACTCGAATTCGTCAAGGAGCTGGGGGCGGACCGGACGGCGGCCGTGGGAAACGGCCGCAACGACCGGCTGATGCTCGAGGCCTCGGCCCTGGGGATCGCCGTGATCCTGGAGGAGGGGGCCGCCGGGGAGACCCTGGCGGCGGCCGATGTGGTCTGCAAGAGCATCACCTCGGCCCTCCATCTGCTCATCGACCCCCTGCGGCTGGTGGCGACCCTGAGATCCTGACGCGATTCCGCCCCGGAGGCGTCCCACAAGGAGGTGTGCGCATGGTACGATACGAGATCGCGGATCTGAAGGCGGAGGCGTTTCCGGCGTTGGTCATTCCCGTCTGCGAGGATCGGGAGATCCACGAGGCGCCGGAGATCCTGGCCGCGGTGGCGGCGGCCGGGGAGTTTCCGGAGTTCACCGGGAAAAAGGAACACGAACTCCTCCTCCCGTCCCCGGCGGGACTGGCGGCCCGCCGGGTCCTCTTCATGGGGGTGGGGGCCTTCGAACATCTGACGCCGGAGACCTTTCGGGCCATGGCCGGCAAGGCCGTCTCCCGGTGTATCGGCAGGGACCTCCCCCGGGTGACCTTCGCCGTCCCCCCCGCCGCCATGCTGCCCCGGGGGCCGGATGACGGGGCCTTTCCGAAAGCGCTCATGGAGGGCGCCTGCCTGGCGAACCACCACTTCGACCGGTACAAGAAGGAGAAGAAACACGCCCCCCTCCGAACCATAGGACTCCTGGCCGGCTCGACGCCCCCGGGGGCCGGCGACGGGCTGCCCGAGCGAGTCGAGGCGGTCTGCCGGGGAACTCTGCTCGCCCGGGAGTGGGTCTCCATGCCCGCCAATCTGAAGACCCCGGAGCGGCTGGCCGAGGAGATAACCAGGACCGCGCGAGTGGAGGGGCTGGCCGTGGAGGTGCTGGAGGAGGGGGAACTCCGGGAGAAGGGCTTCGGGGCTTTGATGGCGGTCGCCTCCGGGAGCAAGAACCCGCCGCGGCTGGTGATCCTCGACCACGCCCCGCCGAATCCCGAGCGGACGGTGGCCCTGGTGGGCAAGGGGGTGACCTTCGATTCCGGCGGGCTCAACCTGAAGGCCTCCGACGCCCTGGAGAACATGAAGGCGGACATGGCCGGGGCCGCCGCCGTGGCCGCGGCGACCATCACCCTGGCCCGGCTGGGGGCCGCCGTCCGGGTGATCGGCCTCCTGCCCCTGGTGGAGAACATGCCCTCCGGGAGTGCGTTCCGGCCCGGGGATATCGTCACCTCCCTGGACGGAAAGACCGTGGAGATCGGCAACACCGACGCCGAGGGGCGGCTGATCCTCATCGACGCCCTGACCCACGCCGTCCGGACCTATTCCCCGGACCTGCTCATCGACATGGCCTCCCTCACCGGCGCCTGCGCCATGGCCCTGGGCCGGAAGATCGCCGGGGTCTTCACCTTCGACGACGAGCTGGCCCGGCTGACCGTCGAGGCCGGAGAGCGGACCCACGAGCGGTGCTGGCGGATGCCCATGCCCGAGGATTACAAGGAACTGCTCAAGAGCGACTTCGCCGACCTCCGGAACCTGGGCTCCATCCGCTGGGGCGGCGCCATCACCGCCGCGCTCTTTCTGTCGGAGTTCGTGGGGGATACTCGGTGGGTCCACATCGACATCGCGGGCACTTCCTACGTCAAGAAGAAGGGGGACTACTGCGGTCCCGGCGGAACCGGCTTCGGGGTCCGCCTCCTCTGCGACCTCCTGGAATCCCTGGAGAAGAAGGCCGGGGCCTGAACGCTCGGCGCTACGCCTCCTCCTCCCGGCCCAGGGTTTCCAGGGCCCCGTCCGGCCCGAGGATGACCAGGACGTCTCCGCCCTTGATCTTGTAGTTGGCGGTGGGGATCATGTTGTATTGGTCCGTGGCGTCCTCCTTGACCGCCAGGACCTGGACCCCGAACCGGTTGATCAGATCGAGCGCCTTGAGGCGGCTGCCGATGTATGCCTCGGGAGGGGTGAACTGGGAGATGGAGTACCCCTTGATGAACGGCAGATAGTCGAGCATGTTGGGATTGTGGAGCCGCTCCCCCAGGGCGATGGCCAGGTCTTTTTCCGGAAAGAGGACCTCCGTGGCGCCGATCTTCCGGAGGATTCGGCCGTGGGATTCGTTCAGGGCCTTGGCATGGATCTGCTTGACCCCCAGGTCGGCCAGGTTGAGGGTGGCCAGAATCGAATTGCTCAGGACCGATCCGATGGAGACGATCACGGCGTCGAACTGATCCAGCTCCAGGGCCTGCATGGCCTTGAGATCGGTGGCGTCGGCCACCACCGCCTGGGTCACCCGGTCCTTGATCTCCTGGACCATGCTCTCCCGTTTGTCGATGGCCAGGACATCATGCCCTTTGTCATAGAGATTGATGGCCAGGAAGTAGCCGAAGTTTCCGAGCCCGATCACCGCGAATTGCTTCATAATCCCCTCACCCCACCATGATGGTTTCCTTGGCGTAATAGTAGCGGTCCGGCGTCCCCTGCCGGGCCACGGCAATGGCGATCACCAGGGGGCCGAGCCGGCCGATGAACATGGTCGCGGTGATGATCAGCTTTCCGGCCGTGGTGAGGCCGGGGGTGACGCCGGTGGACAGCCCCACCGTTCCGAAGGCGCTGACCACTTCGAAGAAGAGATCCAGGAACTTGCCCCGGCTCAGCGGGTGGGAGATCTCCCCCAGTTCGGTGCTCAACAGGAGCATGGTTCCGACGAGGATCACCGTGAGGCTCGCCAGCACCACGCTCATGGCCTTTCCGATGCTCTCCTCGGAGATGGTGCGGGAGAAAATATTGGGCCGTTGGTGGGCCCTGAACTTGGAGAATCCCAAGAGGAAAAGGGCGGTGATGGTGGTGGTCTTGGCGCCCCCGCCGCAGGATCCGGGGGATGCGCCGATGAACATCAGGATGATGAAGAGAAAGAGGGTGGCGTTGGCCATCCGGTCGATGGGGAGGGTATTGAACCCGGCGGTCCGGGTGGTGGCCGCCTGGAAGAAGGCGGCCGCCACCCGTTTCGGGATCGGCAGGCCGGCCAGGGTGTTCCGCCACTCCATCCCCAGGATCAGAAGGGTGCTCCCCACAAGCAGGATCGCGGTGGCGGAGAGCACCAGCTTGGAATGGAGGCTCATCCGCCCCCATTGCCGGGGCCGCGAAAGGGGGGTCCGGAGGACCTCGGAGAGGACCAGGAATCCGAGCCCGCCGGTGATGATCAGAAAGCCGACGGTGACGTTGAGGAGCCAGTCCCCCCGGTAGGCCGAGAGGCTGTCGGAGAAGAGGGAGAATCCGGCATTGCAGAATGCGCTCACCGTATGGAACAGGGCGATGTAGGCGGCCTGGTCCGGGGCGTGATCCCGGACGAAGACGAAAAAGAGCAAAAGGCCGCCCAGGGTCTCGATGACCAGGGCGAGGAGGACCACGTTCCGGATGACGGCCGTGGGGCCCTGGTCCTTGGCGTGGGTGAAGGTGTCCTGGATCACCACCCGTCCCACCAGGGTGGGGCGCCGGCCGGCGATGAGCAGAAAGAGGGTCGAAAGGGTCATGATCCCCAGGCCGCCCGCCTGGATGAGCCCGAGGATCACTCCCTGGCCGAACCGGGTGAAGTCGGTGCCCGTGTCGCGGACGATGAGCCCTGTCACGCAGCTCGCCGATGTGGCCGTGAACAGGGCGTCGGTGAAGGAGATGGCCCCGGACGGGGTGGCTTGCGGGAGCAGGAGAAGACCCGTGCCGATCAGGATCAGGATGAGGAATCCGAGGATGGAGATCCTCGCCGGGGAATGGAGCAGGCCGCGGGCGGGCCGCAGGGGGTGTGGCGGCGTTTTTCGGTCCATCGCTCTCGATCCGGCGATCCTCCCGGCCGGTGGTTTGGGAAGGGGCGTACGCAAAGGGTATTGACTTCCGCCGATCCCCTTCATAAATAGGCAAAGCCTCTTTTTACCACGGAGAGGCCGGGTTTTGGAAATCTTATCTTCGGAGCGGGGCGGGTGGTCAAGGGGAAACGAGAAAAAGGAGGCCTGGGCGACCGATGCTGTTGGTGATCGACGTGGGGAACACGAACACGGTGCTGGGGATTTACGACGGGGAGCGTTTGGTGGAGGACTGGCGGATCCGGACCGAGCGGAACACCACCGCGGACGAGTTCAACGTGCTGGCCCGGGGCCTTTTTGCCGGCGGAGGGATCGAACTCGGCCGGGTGGACCGGACCATCATCTCCTGTGTGGTCCCCCCCATGGTGCGGATCCTGGACGGGTTCTGCCGCCGGTACCTGGGCCACGCCCCCCGGTGGGTGGACGCCAAGACCTCGGCCCGGATGCCGATCCTCTACGGCAATCCGGCGGAGGTGGGGGCCGACCGGATCGTCAACGCGGTGGCGGCCTTTCATAAATACCGGTGCAGCCTCATCGTCATCGACTTCGGCACCGCCACCACCTTCGATGCGGTCTCCAGGGAGGGAGCCTACATCGGGGGCGCCATCGCGCCGGGGATCCTGATCGCCTCCGAGGCCCTCTTCCACCACGCCTCGAAGCTCCCCCGGGTGGAGATCTTCACGCCACCGGAGACGGTGGTGGGAACGGACACCGCCGGCAGCATCAAATCGGGGATCATCTACGGATATGCGGGGCTGGTGGAGGGGATGGTCCGCCGGATGCGGGCCGAGATGGGCACCGATCCCCGGGTCATCGCCACCGGCGGGCTGGCTTCCCTGGTCGCCCGGGTCTGCGATAGCATCGAGGCGGTGGAGGAGGATCTGACCCTGGTGGGCCTTCGGATCATCTTCGAGGCCATCGAAGGCGGATGAGTCGCCGGACCGGTCTTCCGGGACCGCGGCGTCAAGCGCCGTGATCCCGGACGGGTCCCTTCGCCCCTCCAAGGACGACCTCGTTTCAGGACGCGAGGGTCCGGTAGATCCGCTGGGCGTTCTCCAGGGCCCCGGGATCGTCGATGCCCAGGGTTTCGGTCTCCTGGGCCACGGCATGGCCCACCGACAGACCGTCGGCGGTCATGTACTCCGCGATGTCGGTGATGAAGTACTCCCGGATGGGGACCATCATGCCGTTGTGCTCCTTGTGGACGACCTGGGGCCTCGACTCCAGCACGGACAGGTACCGGAGCAGGGGCTCTCTCCGGGCCGCGTAGATCCCGGCGTTGCAGAGGTTCAGCGCCGCCCGCCGGTCCGCCGGGTAGTCCCGCCAGTACTTGTGTTCCGTGATCCGGACCACCCGGTCCCCCGCCAACTCCAACACCCCGTACTGCTTCTTGTCTCCGGGCCGAAACCCCAGGACCACCAGGGGATGGTCGTCGAGCTTCCGGATGAGGTCCTGGTAGGTTTCGGCTTTTACAAAGGGGACGTCGCCCATGGTGATGGTGATCCGTTCGCAGGAAAGTTCTTCCAGGAAGCCCCGGGCGGCCAGGAGGGCCCCGCCGGTGCCGTTGAGTTCCGGCTGCCGGCAGTACCGCACCCCGAGCCCCTGGGTGGCGGCCATGACCTCCTCGGCGCAAAAGTTGATCACCAGGGCCTTGGGGCCGGCGGGAAGGGCGTCGAGGATGTGCAAAAGGACGGGCCGGCTCCCTTGGAAGATCGATTCCCCCGGAACCAGGGGCAGGAGTGTCTTGTTGCCGTCATATCCCTTCATCCGGCTGCCGCGGCCGGCGGCCATGACGATCGATGCAACGGACGTATCGGTCATAGGGTAACCTCCAAGAGCTTTTCCATTCGGTTGAGAGGACCCCCGTGCGGGGGGAGCGTTTCTACGGCGGATGCGGCAAAGTGACGCTACCTGTTCTTCTTCTCCGCCAGGTAGCCGAGGAAGCCGGCCACGCTGTTTCGCAGGAAGCCGCGCTCCCGCTGGCGCACCTCGGGGGCGAGGTCGGGCCATCGGGCCATGAGGGGATCTGTTTCCAGAAGGACGTCGATGCAGTGTTCGGTGGGATCGGGGGCTTGGGACCGCCCGCGTTCGGTTTCGATGATGTCGGCCCATCGCTGGAGCTGGTCCCGATGGGCCCGGAGGAGTTCCGGGGTCCGGGTCGTGGCGCCGAAATGGCCGTAGCAGTATATCTCGTGCGGTATATCAATGAGGGTGTCGAGGCTTTCGATGCTGGTCTCCAGGAAGAACCGGGGCGGGGTGGCGGGCCGCAGGTAGACCCCGCCGTCGGGCAGGGGGAGATGGACCCCCCCCGCCTCCCCGCCGAAGAGGATCTCTTCGAACAGGAAGCTGACGTGGTGGGGGGCGTGGCCGGGGGTCGGGGCCGGCCGGATCGTTTTGCCGTCGCCCAGGGGAAACGGGGCCTCCGCCGGACGGAGGAGACGTTCAGGAACGGGTCGGATGGGACCGTAAGCCTCGGCGGTGGCGCCCAGGGTCTTGAGGCTCCCCGCCCAGAGTTTTTCCGGGTCGGCCAGATGGCGGATCCCCTTGGGATGGCAGACCACCGGGGTCTCCGGATATCGGGCCAGAAGATCCCCGGTCCCCCCCGCGTGGTCGATGTGGATATGGGTGAGGAGGATGGCCGCGGGACGGTCGATGCCGAGCGCTTCCATGGCTTCGGCCAGCCGGTCGACGGTGTGGGCCGGTCCGACGTCCACCACGAAGGGAGGCTCTCCCCGGTAAATCCAGGTGGTGATGAACTCCCGGAAGCCGGCGAGGGGCTGTTCCAGGGGCACCAAAAACAGCTCCGGGGTGATCTCCAGGGGGGCCATCTCAGTCCATCCCCAGCACGGTCTCGAGTTTCCGAATCTGGGCCAGCAGCGCCTCTTTCTCCGTGTCGTCGGCGACCTTTCCCTCCCGGAGCCTTTGGCGCAGCCCGGCCAGGGTCATCTCCAGGCGATAGTCCTCGCAGGTGTACCGGCCTCGGCTCATTGGGCCACCCGGGCCAGGCTGTCCTTGAAGATCCGGTAGAACTGTTCGTTCTCGTTGAAGCACTTATTGAAGATCTTGTCGAGGTGTTCCAGATCCTCCACGTTGAAGATCAGGTTGACGCTCTTCCGGAAGGCCATCATGTTGTCCATGGTCTTGAACCGGTCGGTGAGGAGGGTGACGTACATGTTCCGGCGGACCGACATGAGGAGCTGTTCCATGTATCGGAGGACGTGGTTGGCTTCCGGATCGTTGGTGCCGAACTTCTCGTTGATCACGATGACGTCGAAGGGGTGGGCCCGCATCTGCTTGAGGGCCTCCCTGGGGCTCTGGGGTTCGGCCAGGTGGTACTCCATCTTCTTGAGCATGGCCCGCACCTTGGATCGGACCGTGTCCACCGGCTCGCAGATCATGGCGGTCTTGGCCCCCTCTTCCAGAAACGCGAAGGGGTTGCTCAGGAGGGAATCCTCCTCGTTTGCCGTCGGCGCACCGCCGGCGGGGGACGGCTTTTTGGCGGCCGCCGAGGGGCCCGCGGCCCCGGCGTCCTTGGCGGGGTCGACGGTGACCTTCCCCTCGCACTTGGGGCAGGGGATGGCGACGGTCTTTCCCTTGGGGATCTTTTTGAGCTTCTCGTCGGGGATCTTGATCTTGGTTTTGCAGTTGGCGCATACCACGTCCATGGTCCCCTCCTTACCGCCGCTGGGTGTAAGAGCTGTCCAGCTCCAGGTTGTCGATGTCGGTGGTCGCCTCGCCCCGGCTGCTCTTGATCATGTCGATGCCCCGGCCCACCACGGCTTTCCGGGAACAGTAGGCCATGGCCGTCTCCTCGGTCACCAGCCCCTTCTCATAGAGATCGAGCATGGAGTCGTCGAAGGTGAACATGCCGAAGGGGTGGCTGGCGCTCTGGATGTCGTAGAAGGTCTTGCCCTCGCTCTCCCCGTTGAGAATCGACTCCCGGGAGCGCATGTTGCTGCCGAGGATGTCGAAGGCGGCGATCCGCCCCCCCCCGACCTTTGGCGCCAGCCGCTGGCAGACGATCCACCGGATGGTGCCGGCGAGCCGGATCCGGATCTGCTTCTCCTCTTCGGTGGTGAACATGCCGAGGATCCGGTCGACGCTCTGTCCGGCGTCCACCGTATGGAGGGTGCTGAAGACCAGGTGGCCGGTCTCCGCCGCGCTCAGACCGATCTCCACCGTCTCCCGGTCGCGCATCTCCCCCACCAGGATCACCTTGGGGGCCTGGCGGAGGGCCGCCCTGAGGCCGCTGGAGAACCGGTCGAAGTCCGACCCCAGCTCCCGTTGATTGAAGGTCGCCTTTTTGTGGGGATGGGAGAACTCCACCGGGTCCTCCAGGGTGACCACATGGACCGGGTAGGTCTCGTTGACCAGGTTGAGGACCGCGGCCAGAGACGTCGATTTCCCGCTGCCGGTGGCCCCGGTCACGTAGATGATCCCGTTCTTTTCATGGGCCATCTTGGAGAAGCATTCGGGCAGGTTGAGATCCTCGATGGTGGGGATCTTGGTGGCGAGCTGCCGCAGCACCACGGAGTACTTCCCCCGCTGGGCGAAGACGTTCACCCGGAACCGCGATTTGCCCGGCAGGGAATAGGCCAGGTCGCACGAGCCCTCTTTGTGGAGGATCTCCGTCAACCGGCGGTCCCCGTTGATGAGGTTCATGGCGAAGATCTCCGACTGGAAGGGGGTCAGCTCCTCGAAGGGGGGATCCATCTCCACCCCCATGAGCATGCCGGAACTCTCCACCTGGAACGGTTTGCCCACCGTTATGTTGAGGTCGGAGACGTTGCTGTGGGAATCCAACATCCGGGTGAGGATGAAGTCGATTTCCTGTTTTCGCATGGGGTACTCCTTGCCCGGCGGCCGGGCGCCGCCTTTAGGCGTCGGTGAAGTCGCTGGGCGGATTCTTCAGGAAAGGCCGGAACCGGGACTTCTCGTTGGCCTTCATGTAGGCCTCGTCCGCGCTGATCCATTTCTTCTGCAACAGCTCCATGATGGCGTCGTCCAGAATCTGCATGCCGTACTTCTTCCCGGTCTGCATGGCCGAATTGATCTGGAAGGTTTTGCTCTCCCGGATCAGGTTCCGGACGGCGGGCGTGGCGATCATGATCTCCAGGGCGCAGACCCGGCCCTTCTTGTCGATGCGCTTGAACAGCGTCTGGGCCAGCACCGCGCGGATGCCGTCGGCGAGGGTCGAGCGGATCTGGAGCTGTTCGTTGGCCGGAAAGACCTCGATGACCCGGTCGATGGTCTTGGCCGCGCTGGTGGTGTGGAGGGTGCCGAAGACCAGGTGGCCGGTGGAGGCCGCCTCCACCGCCAGGCGAATGGTCTCCAGGTCCCGCATCTCCCCCACCAGGATGATGTCCGGGTCCTCCCGGAGGGCCCCCCGGAGGGCGGCGGAGAAGGTTCGGGTGTGGGTGCCCACCTCCCGATGGTTGACGATGCAGCCCTGGCTCTCGTGGACGAACTCCACCGGATCCTCGATGGTCAGGATGTGGTCCCGGCGGACCTTGTTGGCCTCGTCCACCACGGCGGCCAGCGTCGTCGACTTGCCGGAGCCGGTGGGGCCGGTGACCAGAATCAGCCCCCGGGGCAGGGTGGCCAGCTTGGCCACCACCGGGGGCAGGCCGAGCTGCTCCACCGTCAGGATGGTGCTGGGGATCTCCCGGAAGACGGCGGCGCACCCGTTTTTCTGCATGAAGAAGTTGGCCCGGTACCGGGCCAGGCCGGGGATCTCGTAGCCGAAGTCCACGTCCCCGGTCTCCTCGAAGACCTTGACCTTGTCCTCGGGGGCGATCTCATAGAGCATGGCCTTGAGTTCGTCGTTTTCCAGGGTCTTGTACTTGATCCGTTCGATCTCGCCCCGGAGACGGAGGGCCGGCGGCTGGCCGGAGACCAGATGGAGGTCGGAGGCTCCCTGATCGTTCATCAGTTTGAAGAATGCATCGATCTTTGCCATGGGTTCTCCTCGGAACCGGTTCGGACGCTGGGTCCCGGACGGCGGCTCCCGTTGAAAAGAGAGGTTACATCATCCTCGAGGCGATCCCGTAGAGACTGCCCACCAGGAATTTCTGAAGGAAGATGATTGCCAAAAACACGATGATGGGTGACAGGTCGATCCCGCCGTGGATGACGGGCAACCGCCGTCGGATCTGATAGAGCACCGGCTCCGTAAGGTTGTTGATGAAGCGGACGACGGGGTTGTATGGGTCCGGATTCACCCAGGAGAGCAGCGCGCGGATCACCACGATCCACATGTAAACCCACAGCACGATATCGATCACCTTCGCCAGTCCGATCAGAAAATTCCCCACAATGAACATCCTTGCTCCGTATCTCCTTGACGACTTGATTTTGACGGGAAATCCATATAAGCTCCGATTTCAACACATCGTGTGCCATAAAACTTAAGTATATTCTTGGAGATAAGTCAAGCGATTTCATAATCGACAAGTCGCGGAAAGGAAGCGGAACGGACATGCCCAGACTGGAAGGAACCATCGGCTTCATCGGGGCCGGGAACATGGGGGAGGCGTTCGTCGGGGCGCTCACCGGCGCGGGGATCTTTCCCCCTTCGGCCGTCCGGGTGAACGATGTGAGCCGGGAGCGGCTGCGCCACCTGGAGGAGGCCTACGGCGTAACGGCGGCCGCCGGCAACGTCGAGGTCTTCCGGGAGGCGGACATCGTGGTCCTGGCGGTGAAGCCCCAGCAGATGGAGTCGGTCCTGTCGGAGATCGCCTCCCATGAAGCGTTCGCCGTGCCCCGGCGCAAGATCCTGATCTCCATCGCGGCGGGGGTGACCCTGTCCCGGATCGAAGGGATCCTCTACACGAAGCTCGATCCCGAGTCCCGGCGCCGGCTGCCCCTGGTCCGGGTGATGCCCAACACGCCGGCCCTGGTGCTGGCCGGGATGTCCGGCATGAGCGCCAACGCCAACGCCGGAGAGGAGGACCTGCTCATCACCCGGACCATCCTGGAGGCGATGGGCCGCGTCGTCGTCTTCGACGAGGCCAGCCTCGACGCGGTGACGGGGGTCTCCGGCTCCGGACCGGCCTACGTCTTCTATCTCATCGAGTCGATGACCGAGGGCGGGGTGGCGGCCGGCCTGTCCAGGGAGGACGCCGAGGCCCTGACCCTTCAGACGGTCAAGGGGGCGGTGGCCCTCATGGAGGGGCGGGGGGAATCCCCCGACATCCTGCGGCGGAAGGTCACCTCTCCGGGCGGCACCACCGAGGCGGCCCTCAACGTCCTGGAGGGGGCGGAGGTCAAGCGGACGATCATCGATGCCGTGGTGGCGGCGACCCGACGCGCCAGGGCACTGAGCAAGGGGGAGTGAGGCCATGGACGAAAAGAGAAGGGGATGGGTCAATGGACGCAATCTCTATCGGCTCGGGCGGCTCGGACTGGGGATCCTGTTTCTCTGGGCGAGCTGGGACAAGATCCTCCAGCCCCAGGCCTTCGCCGAGGCGGTGGGCAACTATGACCTCCTGCCGCCGGCCCTGGTCCCGGCCGTGGCCCTCTTCCTCCCCTGGGTGGAAGCGGTCTGCGGACTGCTGCTGATCTCGGGCCGGGCGGTGAAGGGGAGCGCCGCCGTTGTTGACATCCTGATGATCATATTTACCTTGGCCTTCGTTATCAACTATTTCCGGGGCGTGGACATCGACTGCGGATGCTTCTCCCTGGCCGCCGAGGAGAAGCATGGCGAGTACGTCTATTACATTCTCCGGGATCTGGTGATTCTGGGGATCGGACTCTGGGTCCTCTACTATAAGATACGGATGGATCGGTTCCCTTCGGCCCGGGGGGCTTGAGGGCCGATTGTCCGGAACGGGAAGCGGCGAAACGGGACGGCACATGGGACGGATGAAACGTTTGGGTCGGTGGGGACCGGCGGTGATGGGTCTGGCGCTGCTGCTCGCCCTTTCGGCCGGTGTCCGGGCGGAATCGGAGCCTTTCCGGATCGGGGCCGAGGCGATCCCCCCCTCCCTTTCGCCGGGGGAGAGCGGGGAGATCGCGGTCCGTTTTACCATCGCGCCGGGCCACTACCTCTACGCCCATCAGGTGGGGGTGACGCCGAAACCGTCGCCGGACCTCTCCTTCGGAGAGCTGGAGAAACCCCGGGGGACCCGTAAGGAGGATCCCTACCTGGGCACCGTCTTCACCTACCAGGGCCGGGTGACCCTCCGCCTGCCGGTCGAGGTGGAGCCGGGGGCCGATCCGGGACGGAGAACCGTCCCCCTGGCCGTCTCCTTCCAGGGCTGCACGGAGAAGGTCTGCTTCATGCCCGAGGAGCGGACGGTAAAAACGGCCCTGGCGGTCCCGGCCGAGGCCGGATCGAGGGAGCCGGATCCGTTCCGCCCCTTGACCGATACGGAGCCCTTGGTCCCCGCCGAGGAGCTGGGCGGTACTTCGGAGACCCCGACCCCAAGGCCGGCCTCCGGCCCGGGGGAGACCCGGGGGCCCATCCGCCGGATGGCCGAGCGGTTCGGCCTCCTGGGCGTTCTGGTGGGCGCCTTCTTCTGGGGGTTTCTGGCCAGCCTCACCCCCTGCGTCTACCCCATGATCCCGGTGACGGTGAGCGTGGTGGGGGCCGGCAGCGGGGGCCGGGTCTCCCGGGGGCTTTTCCTCTCCATCCTCTATGTGCTGGGCATGTCCCTCACCTATGCCGCCTTCGGGGTGGCGGCCGCCTGGACCGGGGGACTCTTCGGCGCCTATGCCGGGCACCCCGTGGTGCGGATTCTGGTGGCGGGGCTCTTTCTGATCCTGGCGCTGGGGATGTTCGACGTGGTCCATATCCAGATGCCGCGGTCCGTCTCCGCGCGGCTGGGCGGCGCAAAGGGCGCCGGGGCCGTCGGCGTCTTTCTCACCGGCATGGCCTCGGGCGCCGTGGTGGGGCCCTGCGTGGGGCCCATGCTGGTGGGGCTGCTGGTCTACATCGCCGCCCTGGGCAGTCACTGGCAGGGGTTTTTGATCATGTGGAGCTTCTCTTTGGGGATGGGGATGCTCTTTCTGGTCATCGGAACCTTCTCCGGGGCCGTCTCGGCGCTTCCCAGGTCGGGCGGCTGGATGGTCCGCCTCAAGCACGGATTCGGCTGGGTGATGCTGGCCCTGGCCCTCTACTATATCGCGCCCCTGCTCCACCAGCGGGTCCTCTTTCTTCTGCTCGGCGCTTTCCTCATGGGCACCGGGGTCTTCCTCGGCGCCCTCGACCCTTTGAGGGCCGAGGCCGACCGGTGGCGGCGCCTGGCCAGAACCGCCGGGTTGGTGGTCCTGGTCCTGGGGGGCGGGTACGTGGCCCGGGTCGCAATGGAGCCCATGTACCCGCCGGCGGGTACCTCGGTGGTCGGCCCGGACGGCGGCGTCCCGTCGGCCGCCGCCATCCGCTGGCTCCAAGATGAACCCGCGGCCCTGGCCCAGGCCCGGGCCCAAAGAAGGCCGGTGATGGTCGATTTCCGGGCCGACTGGTGCTCGGCCTGCCGCCGGATGGAGAAGGAGACCTTTCCGGACCCGGCGGTGGTCCGGGCCTCGAGGGCATTCGTCAACCTCAAGATCGACGGCACCGACCCCACCGATCCCCAGGTCCGGAGACTCCAGAAGAAGTACGGCGTGGTGGGGCTGCCCACCATCCTCTTCCTCGATGCCGGGGGCCGGGTCATCCCCGATCACCGGATTACCGAGTTCGTTCCCCCCCGCATCCTCCTGGAACGGATGGACGCGGCGGCCTCCGCGGGGTAGCCCGTCCCCTTCGGAGGAATGTTCCAAGGCGCGGGGCCGGCGGGCCGGGGAAAAAGCCTTTGCCTTTTCCGGGGTCGGCCGGTAGACTTTTTCGTACCACAGACGAATCCTGAATAATCGAGGACGTAAAAGATGAAGCTGAAAACCGTTTTTCCCATCGTGATGACGTTGATCGTATCGGCCGCCCTGGGCGGTTGTACCCCATCGGATTCGGAGGAGAAGCCCACCGCAGAAGCCGGGCCGGCGGGCGTGGCGCTCCCCTCCGGGGAGACCGAACCGGCCCCGGGGGCCGCGGAACCCCCGGCGGAGACCCCGCCCCCGTCAACCGGAACGGCCGATATCTCCGTCCCCGACCTGAAGCGGGTGGATGATGCCATCCAGTGGTTCGGATACGACGAGGGGGTCGAGATGGGCAAAAACCGGAACATGAAGGTCTTCATCAACTTCTACGCGGACTGGTGCCGATACTGCAAGGAGATGGACCGAAAGACCTTCAAGGACCGGGCGGTCATCGACTATCTCAATGAAAACTTCATCGCCATCCGGGTCAATTCGGACAAGAGCCGGAAAACCGCCGCCGCCTTCGGAGTCCGGGCCCTGCCCGTCTCCTGGTTCGTGGCCGAGGACGGCGAGCGGATCGGGAATCAGCCCGGCTACATCCCGGCGGAGACGATGCTCACCCTGCTCAAGTATATCGAGACCGACAGCTACAAGGAGATGAAGTTCACCGAATTCACGGAGAAGTCCTGACGGGGACGAGCCGTCCGGAGGGGCTCTCAGTAGCGGTCTTTGCTTCCGCGGGTCCGCATGAAGTAGCGCCGGCGGACCAGGCGGGCGGCCGTGGAGGCGATCACCGCCAGGCTGAGGAGGATCAGCAGGCCCGGCACCCAGATGTCGCCATGGTAGGCGGGGTTCTCCACGGCCACGGACACGCCGGCCAGGGCGAAGAGGATGATCAGGACCAGAAAGAGGATGACGACCAGGCAAGCCGCATCGGAGTCGTACCAGGGGACGATCATGTTTCGGAACACCGGGCTTTGGTCGTCGAGACGCATGGTCGGTAGACTCTACGCGGAGGCGGGGAAAAAAGCAAGGCGCAACGGCAAGCGGCCCTCCGCTTTTCGGATACTCGCCCTGGGCCTCTTCATGCTGCTTTTCATGGGGTGTGCCATGGGTACCGGGTCACGAACCACCGGGGAAAGGGAGGCGGGAACCATCCGGAGGGGATCCACCGGAGCACCGGTCTCCTTTGAGGAGATGATGGACGAGGCCTCCGCGTCGCGGGTGGTCTACGTGGGGGAGCAGCACACCCATCCGGTCCACCACGACATCCAGCTCAAGGTGATCCAGGACCTCCACCGCCGAGATCCCGATCTCGCCGTGGGCATGGAGATGTTTCCCTACACCTACCAGCCGGTCCTGGACCGCTGGTCCGCGGGGGCGCTTTCCGAGTCGGCGTTCCTGAAACAGACCCATTGGTACGCCAACTGGAAGTTCGATTTCGATCTCTACCGGGAGATCCTGACCTACATCCGGGAACACCGCATCCGTCTGGTGGGGCTCAACATCCCCTTCCACATCCCGGCCCTCATCGCCGTGGGGGGCCTCTCCAATCTGCCCCCCGACGACGCCAAACATATCCCCGGCCAGATTCGGACCGATGACCCGGAACACCGGGCCTACCTCAAAGGCGTCTATGAAAAACACAAGCCCATGCTCCGGGGGCGGGACGACTTCGAGGACTTTTACATGGCCCAGAACGTCTGGGAGGACGCCATGGCCGAGGCCGTGGCCGGAAACCTGGACGGGGGCCGCATGGCCGTCCTCGTGGGCAACGGCCACATCATCAAGCGGTACGGGATTCCGGACCGGGCCTACGCCCGCACCGGCGCTCCCTACACCACCATCCTCCCCACCCCGGACCCGCCGGAGGACCCCGACGCCGCGGACTACATCTGGGTGACCCCGCCGTTGAAGCGGCCCCCGTTCCGGGGGATGCCGCCCTCGGAATAGGCCTCCTGGGTCCGAAGAGAGGGTCCGCCCGGACCCGTTCCGCGTCGAGGATCTGCCGAGGGTCGACGCCCCGCCCCATAGCCGGTTGTTTTCCTTGGAGATCTCACCCCGGTTTTCCAAAAAATCGCTATATGTTGAATTTTTTGTTTGACAGATAACAACATATAGCATTATCTAGGAGTCATCCAATGGGCGTCGCCCGGCGGAAAAATGCCCCTTTTCATCGCCGGATCCGATCATGACATCCATACAACCCACACAACCTATTTCGGTTTGGAGGCGAGCGCAGTGTTCGAAGAGATCAAGAAGCGGGACGGAAGAGTCGTCGAGTTCGACGCCACCAAGATCACCAAGGCCATCGCCAAGGCCGGCCGGGCCACCGGCGAGTTCGAGGAGCGGGAGGCCAAGAAGCTGACCCTCCGGGTCCTCACCCTGGCCCATGACCTCCGCCTGGGGCCGATCCCCGAGGTGGAGGAGATCCAGGATATCGTGGAGCGGGTGCTGCTGGACACCCCCTACTACAAGACCGCCAAGGCGTACATCCTCTACCGGGAGCAGCACGCCCAGATCCGGAACATCGCCACCCGGGCCAACGTCGACCTGGTGGACAGCTACATCCGGAAGCTCGACTGGAAGATCCGGGAGAACTCCAACATGTGCTACTCCCTCCAGGGGCTTAACAACTACATCTCCTCGGACGTCACCTCCGAGTACTGGCTCAACCGGATCTACCCCCCGGAGATCCGGGAGGCCCACAAGGGCGGCGACCTCCACCTCCACGACCTGAGCCTGCTCTCCGTCTACTGCGTGGGGTGGGACTTGAAGGATTTGCTGAGACAGGGATTCAAGGGGGTGGAAGGAAAGGTGGAGAGCGCCCCGGCCAAGCACCTCCGGTCTGCCCTGGGTCAGGTGGTCAACTTTTTCTATACGTTGCAGGGAGAGGCGGCCGGAGCCCAGGCCATCTCCAACTTCGACACCCTTCTGGCGCCCTTCATCCGGTTCGACGAACTCAATTACAAGGAGGTCAAGCAGGCGATCCAGGAGTTCGTCTTCAACATCAACATTCCCACCCGGGTGGGATTCCAGACCCCCTTCACCAACATCACCCTCGACCTCTACGTGCCCGGCACCCTCAAGGACCATCCGGTGATCATCGGCGGCAGGGATCGGCGGGAGACCTACGGCGACTTCCAGGCGGAGATGGACATCTTCAACCGGGCGTTCGCCGAGGTGATGATGGAGGGGGACGCCCGGGGCCGGGTCTTCACCTTCCCCATCCCCACCTACAACATCACCGCCGACTTCGACTGGGACAATCCCAACCTGGACACGGTGTGGCGGATGACCGGAAAGTACGGGATCCCCTACTTCTCCAACTTCGTCAACTCGGACATGTCGCCGGAGGACGCCCGGTCCATGTGCTGCCGGCTCCGGCTCGACAACCGGGAACTCCTCAAGCGGGGCGGCGGGCTGTTCGGGGCCAACCCCCTCACCGGCTCCATCGGGGTGGTGACCATCAATCTGCCCCGGATCGGATACCTGGCGGACACGGAGAAGGACTTCTTCGACCGGCTGGAGCGGATGCTCGGCCTGGCCAAGGAGAGCCTGGGGATCAAGCGGAAGATCCTGGAGACCTTCACGGAAAAGAACCTCTACCCCTATTCCAAGTTCTACCTGCGGGAGATCAAGGAGGGATCGGGGCTCTACTGGAAGAACCACTTCTCCACCTTCGGCATCATCGGCATGAACGAGGCGTGCCTCAACTTTCTGGGGGAGGAGATCACCGGCCCCAACGGGCAGGCCTTCGCCCTGCGGGTGATGGATTTCATCCGGGATCGGATCACCGTGATGCAGGAGGAGACCGGCGACATCTTCAATCTGGAGGCGACCCCGGCCGAGGGGACCTCCTACCGGCTGGCCATGCTCGACAAGAAGCGGTATCCCGATATCCTCTCCGCCAACGAGGCGGCGTGCGAGGCCGGGGAGGATCCCTACTACACCAACTCCACCCAGCTTCCGGTCAACTACACCGACGACATCTACGAGACCCTTCGGCTCCAGGACGGTCTCCAGACCAAATACACCGGCGGCACCGTCCTCCACATCTACCTGGGCGAGCAGGTGGAGGACATCTCGACGGTCAAGGCCCTGATCCGGAAGATCGCCGGCGGGTTCAAGCTGCCCTACTTCACCCTCACCCCCACCTTCAGCGTCTGCCAGGTCCACGGCTACATCAAGGGGAAGCAGGAGACGTGTCCCCACTGCGGGGGGGAGACGGAGGTCTACTCCCGGGTGGTGGGGTATTTGCGGCCGGTGAAGCAGTGGAACGACGGGAAACAGGCGGAGTTCGGCAGGCGAAGAACCTTCCGGGTGGCCTGATCCGCGAAACTAAGGAGAAAACATGGTTTTCGGCGGACTCCAGAAACAGTCGCTCATCGATTTCCCCGGAAAGGTGAGCTGCGTGCTCTTTCTTTCCGGGTGCAATTTCGACTGCCCGTACTGCCACAATCCGTCCTTGGCAAGGGGCTTTTCGGAGTGTCCCCACCGGGAGGAGGAGGGGGCGGTCTTCGAGTTCCTGGAACAGCGAAAGGGGTTTCTGGACGGGGTGGTGATCTCCGGCGGGGAGCCCACCCTCCAGAAGGATCTCGTGGATCTGTGCGGGCGGATCAAGGGGATGGGGTACCCGGTCAAGGTGGACACCAACGGAAGCCGGCCCCGGGTGATCGCCGGCCTCATCAAAAAGGGGCTGGTCGATTACATCGCCATGGACATCAAGAC
>CAYSLC010000013.1:24557-33293 GCA_964431545.1 uncultured Desulfobacteraceae bacterium
CATCAAGACCGACCCTTTCTCCTACGCGCCCCTCATTCAGAAGGAGTGCCGGCCCCGGGACCTGCTCGACAGCATCGACATCATCATGACCTCGGGGCTCCCCTACGAGTTCAAGACCACCTGCATCCGGGCCCTGGTGGACGATGAGGTGGTGGAGAACATCTGCATGCTCATCCAGGGGGCCCGGCTCTACGCCCTCCAGCAGTTCCATTCCGTCGACGTCCTCCACCCCGAATTCTTCCGGGACCCGTCCGGCCTGTTCGAGGATGCCGATCTTCAACGGTTCAAGAGGATCGCCGATCCCCACGTGGAGCGGTGCATCGTGCGGTAGGCTTTCAAAGCGGGGGGGGCGGCGTTTCCCTACTTTTTCAGCGGAACGTTCCCCTCCTGCCGAAAGGGCACCCGCTTTTTTCCCCTTTTGGGGATATCGAACATCATCTCGCCGGAGAGTTCATATCCGGAGGTGTTCTCCTTCAACAGGTTGTAGACCGACCGCCCCAGCTTGAAGAAGTTGACGTTCATGGGGATCTTCACGGTGGTGATCCCCTTTCCGTCCACCGCGGGGATCTCCGCCGCCTCCACCTTCCCGGTGGCGAACTCCTTGCCCGACAGTTTGATGCCGTAGTCGAGTCCGTTGAGCTTCACGGCGAACGGATTGTTGTTCTCGATGTCGATGGTGAACCGCATGGAGGCGTTGGTGAGGGAGACGTCGGACATCTCCACGTTTTTGAGGGAGATTTTCGGCAGGTCGGGGACGTCGAGGGTCCCCCGGGTCTTGTAGGGGATATTGAACGGCCCCACGCCCACGGCGCCGCTCAGGTTGTAGGTCAGTTTGTTCCGGGAATTGAATTCGGTGAAGGTCTCGAAGACATCGAGATAGTTGATGGTCACCGGCACCGAGACTACGTCCACCCCGCCGGCGGGCAGCCGGACCCCCTTGTCGGCCACGCCGTTGATGAACTTGTTGTCGTTGACCTTGAGGTTGTAGGTGACCTTCTTCACCAGAACCCCGAACGGGTTGGGGTTGGTGATCTCGAAGTTGAAGATCGGGGTGATCTCAAAGAGGTCCATCTCCCGGAGGGACATGCCCGCGAAGTCGACCTTCGGCTTCTGGACGATCCCCCGGATGGTCGCGCATCCTCCTCCGATCACCAGGGCAGCCACGATTACCAGATAAAACGCCTTGGAACGATCCATCCGACTCTCCTCGCGTTGGAATTCGGTTCGACCCTGTCTGCCCAATATCCTTCTCTTCCGTCCCTTCCAAGACCGCATCATATACGCTATCCGCGGTGAACGCAACCCGCCTGAACGGGCGTCTCCGGGAAACGGCGCTCGTCAATCCCCTTGAAATTTCATCTTCGACATCATAAAGAGGGGAGGTCCGGACACCCACTATCCTGGAGGAGACATGCGGTACGGATACCTGAAACCGAACCACCGAAAACTGATCTGGAGCCTCGTGGCCGCCGCCGTGGGGGTCCTCTCCTTTTTCTCCGTCCTCGACGCACTGATGGAGAAGACCGTGGTCAGCCGGCTCGACCGGCAGGGGGGCGCCTACTTCACCGAGACCATCGGCCGGTCCGCCTATACCTTCGCCGTGGTCCGGGGGCTCAACGGGGTGATCTCCGTGATCCAGGGAACCGACGTGGCGGTCTCTCCGGCGGGAATGGGGGTGACCCTGGCCGTGGGGGAGATCCTCGACCCGGTGAACGATCTCGTGGAGCGGTTCTCCTGGGTCATGCTGGTGGCCACCACCTCCCTGGGGATCCAGATCGTGCTCATGGAGATGGGGGCCTGGATCGGGTTCAAGATCCTCTTGACCCTGGCCATGGCCCTGTTGCTATTGGGCATCTGGGTGCCGAAGGTGCTCGCCGTGGACGTGAAACGGGCGGGGGTCAAACTGGTTCTGATCTCCCTGGTCATCCGGTTCTGCGTGCCGGCGGTGGCCCTGGTGAGCGATGCGGTCTATGAGCGGTTTCTCAAGGAGAAGTACGAGTCGGCCATCCGCTCCCTGGAGCAGGCCAACGAGGAGATCAAAAAGTCGGAGTGGGGGGAGGGGGAGGCCGAGGCGGTCCCCGAGGACCTCACCTATCTGGAGCAGCTCCGCCGGATGTACGAAAGCACCAAGGAGACCATCAATATCCGGGAGCGGATCGCCTTTCTCAAAGAGGAGGTCTCCGACTACGCGGAGTACACCATCAGCCTGATCACCATCTTCATCGTCCAGACGGTCCTATTGCCCATCTTCTTTCTCTGGTTCTTCCTGCGGCTGGTGGGCTTCATCTACGGCGTCAACCTCGTCCCCTACCGAAAAAGCGGGCGATAGGCGGGGGCGCCGGGCGGGCTCACTCCACCACCCAGACCGTGCAGTCCTTGGCGTGGTCCACGATCTTGCTGGAGATGCTGCCGAAGAGGAATTCCTCGGTCCGGGAGAGCCCTTTTCGGCCGACGACGATGGTGCCGTACCGGGTGTCGTCCCGCTCCGCCAGGATGCACTGGGCCATGGAGGGGCAGTACCGCAGGGGAGACCGGACCGAAACGTCCCCCGCTTCGAAACCGGCCGTGATCAGCATCTCCCGGTATTTCCCCAGCCGCTGTTCGATCCTTTTTTTGTAATCGTCGAGCCACTTCTCCCGCTCCTTCTCATCGGGAAAGTAGTCCTCCTCGGGGTCCGGGATGACGTGGAGGAGGGTGACCTTGAATCCCGGCAGGCCGCCCAGGAGCTGGGCCACATAGGAGACCGCCCGTCGGGCGTTTTCCGATTCATCCACGGCGATGAGCAGGTTCTTGTTGATCTTCTTGTCCTCGATGTCCATCGGTCATTCTCCCGATTCGCTGTTTCAGGTTCCTGGAAGCCTACCGAAGGTCCTCCCGGGCGGTCCGGAGATCCTCCAGCAGCTGTCCCGCGTTCTCGTAATACCACCGCGCCCCCCTGGAGAAGTGGAGCAGCACCAGGTTCAGGGAGTCCGGGATATAGGGAAAGATCTTTTTCAGGTTGGCTACCCGGTTGTTGAAAACGATATTGATGTCATCCTCGGTCAGGTCATCGAGCACAGGGTCGTTCCGTTTGGAGAGATCATTTACGAGCAGATCGCCCTTTCCCGTCAGGTAGATGAGGATGTTGCCGAGGCCGAAGAGGTCGTATCCGTAGATATTCTCCCGATGGCGGTAGTTGTAGTCGAAATCGATCCACCGGTAGTCCTCCGTTTCCCGGTCGACGATGATGTGGTCCCGGCGGATGTCCCCGTGCTTCTCCCCCTGATCGTGGAGGAACCGGATCCCCTCGATGCACGGCAGGAACCTGTCCAGGATACCGGGAAACGCTTCGTGAAAGTACCGCTCGTGCGCCATCTCCAGGTTGAGCACCTGGGCCGCCAGGGTGGGGCCGTAGATGTATTCCAGCACCCGGACCACGTTGCCCTTATCGTCCTCGGCGGAGCGGCCGTGCATGAAGTTGGGGTGGTCGGCCACCAGTTTCAGGATCCGGGCCTCCTTTTTGGGGCTCCGGAAGCATTCGAATTCGATCCCCCCCACCTGGGCCATGAACGTTTCATGGAAGACCAGCTTGATGATGACCCGCTCGTCGCTGGACAGATCGATGGCCCGCTTGACCCAGTACTTCACCTCGTCATCCACGCCGAACCGTCCCTCCTTGGTGTTCTGCCGGATCAGGTAGGGGCGGCCGTCGATCACCACGATGTGGTTGTAGTCGATGCCGAAAAAGTCGGTGGTGTCCGTATGAACTTCGAAGCGGAAGCTCGATCCCGTGGAACCCATCCATCGGGAGGCGAGGTCTCGGAGATTTTCCTGGGAGAGGTCGTCGGTCATCGGGCGTCGGATTGAATTTCGATCAAGGTCCCGGGCCCGCCCCTTTTCCAGGGGGAAAGGGGGCGGGAGCCCACAGGCTTGGGAATATGCCATCCTTCGAACGGAGGGTCAACCCTTTGGACGCGCTTAATCGGTCGCCTCCTCGATCTCGTCGCCGGCCTCCTCCACCGCTTCGTCCACCTCTTCTCCAGCCTCCTCCATGGGGCCGTCCTTGACGCATCCCTGGATGCCGCCGGTGAGAAGGGCGAGGGAAAGGAATACGGCCGGCAGGGTCTTTCTGAAAAAGCTCATCATCTGTCCTCCTTCGGTTGAAATGGGTTCAAATCGGTTGAAATCGATCCGAACACCACTCTGCCCGATTCTCCGGAAGATCGCCATGGGGCGACGCCGGTATTTTCGGCCCCGGAGGAACCCATTTTCTTTTCGGCCGATGTCGGATGGAGGCTCGCCGCACGGATCTTCGGCGGAGAGGGGGGAGCGGTTTTGGGGGAACGGTAGGCGGGCGTGGTATCGTCATCGGGCGCAAATACTGTCTTTACCCCATATACAGGCCGTTCGGTTTGCCGTAGAGTGAAATCCAGAATCAGATGGGTTCGTAAAAGCCCGGCGTCCTTTCCTCGTTTCCCCCTCCTCCCCCTCCCGCGAGGGAAGCCGAGGCCGGGCTTTTACGAATCCATCGAATCCGTCCCCCGATATTCCTTCTCCATTCATAGAAAAAGCTCGACAGTGCCTCCCGAACCGAACCCCCTTGGCGCGTCTTCCGTTCCATGGTATACGGGGGGGAATGCCGGAACGGAGATACCTGGCGTTCCCCCAAATGTACCCATTGACCGGAGATACCAGAATCCAAAAAGGGATGAAGATGGTGAAACAGTTGATCTATCTGCTGCTGGCCGGTTTCTTTGCGATCCTCGGCATCGATATTCTGGCCGTGTTCTTTGCCTTTCTCCTCTATCTGACCCTGGGCGGCGAGGATTCCGAGGAGGAAGAGGACCCGGGCCTTCCGGACCCCAACAAGCCGGAGCTGGTGGTGGAAAGCGGCGGCCGTCGGTAACCGGAGTCCCGGCCGAACCCCGCGCTTTCGGATCCCCCCACCGTGACCCGCTTCCCGAAAACCGTCTGGGCCTTCCTCAAGAATGTCCATGCCGAATGGACCGAAGACAAGGCCCATCAGTTGGCGGCTGCATTGGCGTACTACACCGCCTTCTCCCTGGCCCCCCTCCTGGTGATCGCCATCGCCGTCACCGGTCAGGTTTTCGGGGAAGAGGCGGTCCGGGGGGAGATCGTCCGCCAGTTCCGGGGCCTCGTGGGGGAGAGCGGGGCCAAGGTGATCCAGGAGATGGTCCTGAGCGCGGGCAGGGATCGATCCGGTCTGATCGCCTCCGCCATCGGCCTGGCCACTCTGATCTTCGGCGCCTCCAACATGTTCTACCAGCTCAAGGATACCCTCAACAACATCTGGGATGTGACCCCCCAGGTGGAATCGGGCGTCTGGGAGATCATCAAGAACCGCTTCCTGTCGGTGCTCATGGTGATCGGCACCTGTTTTCTCCTGCTGGTCTCCCTGGTGGTGGACGCCACCATCTCGGCGGCCAGCGGCTATTTCAGCCATTGGCTCCCCGGCTTCGACACCATCTGGATCGGGGTCAATTTCACCGTGGGGTTCGGCATTTCGACGCTCATCTTCGCCCTCATCTTCAAGTATGTCCCGGACGCCGAAATCTCCTGGCGGGACGTCTGGATCGGAGCGCTGGCCACCGCCCTGTTGTTTTCCGTGGGACGGTTTTTGATCGGCTTCTATCTCGGTCGCGGAGCGGTCACCTCCACCTACGGGGCCGCCGGATCGTTCGTGGTGGTCCTCGTCTGGATCTATTTCTCCTCCCAGATCCTCTTTCTGGGCGCCGAGTTCACCCAGGTCTACGCCAGAAGATACGGCTCCCGGATCCGGAAATCGGACGACGATGACGCCGGCGCCGGCGGCCGATGATCCTCGAAGACCACCTCTTCCGGCCCTCGGAATCCCCGGTTCCTCCGGCCCCGACACGGGATCGTCCCCTGCCGGACGACCGGACAAACTGCTTGAAAACGGACCCCGGCTCTGGTAGGATCGAATGGAGATTTTCCGGCGGAATCCGCCGGTTATCCTCATCCGACCGATGCTTCGCAGTGGAAGGTTTCTAAATCGGAAAAGAGACCCCTCTTTTCGACATAGGGAGGAATTAGCATGCGGAAGCTGTTACGCTGGATCCTGTACATCCTGAGCGCGGGCGCGACGCTGGCCGGCATCTATCTGCTCTTCAGCCTCTGGCTGATCGACTTCATCGTAAACTACTGGTGGTACGAGTCTCTCGACTACGGCCTCTATTTCTGGCTGCGGCTTCTCTATAAGTACCTGGTCTTCATCGGGGTCACGCTGTTTCTGTTTCTCATCTTCTTCTTCAATTTCTGGATCGCCTCCCGATACCTGGGCACCTCCAAGCCGGTGGGCAGATTCCAGGACATGAAGGCCCACAACCGGCTGGTGAAGATGTTTCAAAGCGGTTCCATGAAGGTCTATACCCCACTGTCTCTGATCCTGGCCATACCCATCGCCGTTCCGTTGTATGAGCAGTGGCACCAGGCGCTGCTTTTTTTCTTCGGTCCGGAAGCGAATGTGGTCGATCCGGCTTATAAGATCGACATCAGCTTCTATCTCTTCCGATATCCCATCTACCTGCTCATCCAGAAAGAACTCCTCATCGTCTTCGCCCTCCTCTTTCTCTCTCTGGCCCTCCTGTACTGGATCGAATCGCGGATCCTCTCCAGGGAGAACCTGGGACTGCCAAAGGGGGCGAGGGTCCACCTGACCATCGTGGTCCTCTTTGTTCTGCTGATCCAGGTATGGGGCTATCTGCTCGACGTCTTCGGCATTCTCTACATGAACGACCCGACCAACGTCTTCTTCGGTCCGGGATTCGTGGAGATGTGGTTCCATCTGCCCATGATCGGCTTGAAGATCCTCTTCTTCGCCCTGACCTCCATCGGATTGATCTGGTTCATCCACTGGCACCGGGGGATCAAATGGGTGGGGATCTTCCTGGTCCTCTTCCTGTCGGTCCACGGCATCGAGCGCACCACCTTCATCCCCAACGCCATCCAGCGGTATGTCGTGGAGCCCAACGAGCTGGAACGCCAGAAACCGTTCATCGAAAACAATGTCCAGGCCACGCTGGACGCCTTCGCCCTGCGGGACATCGAGACCCGGGAGTACAGATTCTCCCCCATCATGTCGGTCATGGCCGAGGACGTCAATCTGCAAAAGAGCCTCGGGAACATCCCGGTCTGGGACCGGGAACTGCTCGACCAGGTCTACGAGCAGATCCAGGGGATCCGCCCCTATTACTCCTTCGTGGACGTGGATGTGGACCGGTACACCATCCAGGGGCTCTACCAGCAGGTCTATCTATCCGCCCGGGAGATCAGCATTCGCGAGCTTCCCCCGGCCGCCCAGACCTGGGTCAATTCCCGGCTCCAGTACACCCATGGCTACGGACTGGTCATGTCCCCGGCCGCCCAGGGAGGGGATGAATCGATGCGTCTGTTTATCCAGGACATCCCCCTGCGGTCGAAGCTCGATTTCGATATCGAGGAGACCGGCATCTACTACGGTCTGGAGGAGTACGAGTACGCCATCGCCCCCAATGAACAGGGCGAGATCGACCATCCCCAGCGGGAAGACAACGTGTTGGTCAATTACTCGGGGGATGGCGGCGTACCGGTGGACAACATTTTTCGGAAGCTTCTGTTCGCCTACTATTTCAAGGACAAGAACATCCTGTTCACCACGGACACCACCGACGAGAGCCGGATCCTGTTCCGGCGGAACATCCGCCAGGCCATTGGAATCCTCACCCCTTATCTCAAGCTCGACCGGGATCCCTACTTCGTGGTGACGCCGGATCGGCTATATTGGATCCAGGACGCCTACACCCATTCCAACTGGTACCCCTATGTGGAACAACAGTACCAACCCACCTTCGAGGATGACCATAAGTTCAATTACCTGCGCAATTCCATCAAGATCGTCGTGGACGCCTACAACAGCGACATCTACTTTTTCCATTTCAACCCTTCCGACCCCATCGCCGAAGCCTATTCACGGATGTATCCGGGTCTCATCAAGCCCATGTCCGAGCTGCCCGGTCCGCTCAAGGCCCACCTGCGATATCCGAAGGACCAGTTCGAGATCCAGATGGGAGTATACGCCAAATACCACCAGAAGGATCCGGAACTCTTCTACCGGCAGGAGGACCACTGGGAGTTCGCCAGTCTGGAGACCGATCTCATCCGCTCCTATTATATGACCCTCAACCTCTTCGACAGAAACATCCACGAGTTCATGATGCTCTCCCCCATGAGCCCCATCAACCGGGATAACCTCAGGGCGTTGCCCATCGTCGGCTGCGACGGGGACAACTATGGACGGATCGTCGTCTACAGCTTTCCCAAAACTGAACAGGTCTACGGGCCGGCACAGGTGAGCGCCCTCATCGACAACGACACCCGGATCGCCCAGGAGCTGACCCTGTGGGATCAGGCCGGATCGGAGATCAAACGGGGCCGGATGATCATCTTCCCCATCGGCAACACCATCCTCTACATCCAGCCCGTCTACCTCATCTCCACGGCCCGGACCAAGATCCCGGAGCTGATCCGGATCATCATCAGCCAGGGGACCCTGGTGGAGATGGACACCACCCTGATGCAGGGGTTCCGGCAGCTGGAGGCGCGCGTCCGGGGATTGGAGCGGAAAATGGAGGACCGGTATCCCACGCCGGCCCCCGAACTCGCTCCCGAGGGCGAGGATACCTTGGAGGAGATGGAGCTGGAAGGGGTCGGCACCCCCGAAGATCCCACCGCCGTGGA
>CAYSLC010000013.1:33393-47115 GCA_964431545.1 uncultured Desulfobacteraceae bacterium
CCACCGCCGTGGAAGAGGAGGCGCCGCCCGCGGAAACCGAAACCACCCCGGAATCGGCCGGGGACGGTCAGGAGGGCTGACGGCGGGTCAGTCGATCCCGTTGTCCGGCAGAAAGAGGGTGAAGGTGGTGCCCTCGCGGGAGGTTTCCACGTCGATGCGGCCCCCGTGGGCCTCCACGAACTGCTTGGCGATGGCCAGCCCCAGCCCGGTCCCCCGGGCCTTCCCCCAGGTGGTGAAGGGGACGAAGAGCTGGTTTTCGATCTCCCGCGGGATCCCGGGACCGTTGTCCGACAACCGGAAGGTGAAGCCGCCGTCCGCCATTTCCGCGGACAGGCGGATGGCCGGGGAGGCCGGCGGGTCCTGGTCGACCGCCTCGGCGGCGTTCCGGATCAGGTTGAGGAGAACCCGCTTCATCTTGCTCTCGTCGGCGGGGAACCGGAACGTTCCGTCCACTCGGGTATGAAGCGCCAGGTCCCTGGCTTGGGTGTACGGCCGGGCGCCCTTTTCGATCTCCTCCATGAAAGGCTCGATCTCCACCCACTCCTTGGTCAGCCTCGAGTTCCGCGCAAAGTCGAGGATGTCGTCGACGATGGTCAGGGCGTTCTTCGCCTCGTTGAGGATCATCCGGTGCAGTTCCCGGACCATGGGCGGATCTTGCGATGACACCTCGTCGGCCAGTTGGATGCCCTGACAGATCGACCCGATGGGGCCCCGGAGATCATGGGAGACCATGCTGATCGCCTGCCCCACCGCCGACAGCTTCTCGTTGCGCAACAGGGTCTCCTGGAGGTTCACGTTGGCGATGGCCAGGGCCGCCTGCTCCAGAAAGAGCCGGACCAGGTGGAGCCGCTCTTTGTTGAGGGACCGCATCCCCCCCTCCAGAACCGCCAGGATGCTGTATTTCTCCACCTGGAAGAAGGCGAAGCGCTCCGTATAATGGACGGCCTTCTCCTCCAGCCCCGGCAGGGCCACCAGATACGGCCTGGCCTGGACATCCTCGGCCAGCTTTCCGATGCCGATATATTTCCGGTGGACCCCGGCCTCGTCCCGCTCCGCCAGCATGGCCGACAGGGATCCGAGCATTCCCGCCACCTGGAGCAGGATGTTATGGAGCAGGGGGGTGAGCTGCCACCGCTGGGCCCGGAGGTGGGAGATGACCTTGATGAGTTCCTCCAGATTCCGGGTCTTGTTCCAGTCCCACACCGCCTTGGTGGCGATCTGGCGGATCTCTTCCACGGAGAAGGGCTTACAGTGGTAGCTGACGTTGATTCCCGCGCGTTCCACGATCTCCTCGATGGCGTGGTCGCTGTAGGCGGTGACGAAGATGATCTCCGCCCGGTTGTCCCACCCCCGGATCTCCTGGACCGTTCTCAGGCCGTCCCAGCCGGGCATGCGCATGTCCACGAAGACGGCGGCGTAGGGTCGGTCGTTCTCGATGGCCTCCCGGACCCGGGCCAGCCCCTCCGGGCCGCCGGGGGCCTCGTCCAGCTCGAATTCGAAGACGGCGTTGGATGGCGGGATCTCGGGGGTCCCCTCATCGAACAGCGCGGAACTCGCCCTTGCCAGGCCCGCCGCCTCCGGCTTCCTCGGGACGAGGATCTCCCGGAAACTGTCCCGGATGGTCTCGTCGTCGTCGACGACCAGAATCCGGGCGTTGAATGCTTGGTTCATCTTCCTGGTACCTCCATGGTCGGCAGTTCAATGATGGTTCGGGCCCCTTTTCCCCTGCCGGCGCTTTCCATACGGATGGACCCCCCGTGGGCCTCCAGGATCGATCGGCACTGGGCCAGGCCCATCCCCGAGTCCCGATTTTTGGTGCTGAATCCCGCCTCGAAGAGCCGGGGGCCTGTTTCGTCGTCGAAGCCCATCCCGTCGTCCGTGAGGACCACCCGGACCCCCTCGGGCGTGTGCTCCGCGATCTCGATCTCCAGGCGCCGCTCCCGTCGGACATCACAGCCGTCCACCGATTCGCAGATGTTCTTGAACAGGTTCAAAAAAACCTGGATCATCCGGGTCCGGTCCATGGCAACGGAAGCGTGCGGCGCGTGGAAGCGACGGCGCGGGGTGATCCGCCGTTTCTCGAAGATGCCGTCGTGCATGGCCAGTGCATCCTCGATCACCTCGGTCAGCTTTGGATTCGCCCCCGTCCCCGGCCGGCTTCGGGCATACCGGCGCTGGAGGTGGAGGATTTCGTTGACGTGGGCCAGGGTCCGGGACATGGCCAGGCAGTCCTGGTGCAGACGGCCGGACCGTTGTCCGAGGCTCTTTTCCAGCTCCGATGCGAAGGTCTCCAGGGCCTCCCCCTTTCCGGTCCCGAGGGCTTCGTCCAGGCGGTCCCGGTTCTCCCGGGCCAGTCGGACCAGGCGCCTCGCCGCTCCGGCCTCCGGCCACTCGGTCTCTCCCAGCAGCCGGTTGATGACGGTGCCGAGGCCCGTCACCGCATTGCCGATGTCGTGGAGCACGCTGGAGGCCATCTCCACCTTTCCCCGCTGGATCGCCTCCTGTTCGGCGGATTCGGCCATCCGGTTTTTGATCTCCACCTGTTCGGTGATGTCCATGGCGGCCCCCTCCACATACCCCTCCTCGGGGTAGAGCGCGGCGCTGAAGGCGAGCCACCGGGGGGTTCCCTCCCGGTCCCGCACCTCCACCTCGAAGTTGTCCACCTGCCCGTCCCGTTCCAGCTTCTCCCGGAAAACCGACCGTTGCCGGGGGTCGGCGTAACACTTTCGGGGGACGAAGCCGTCGGCCATGAGCGCGTCCGGCGTGGCGTATCCGAAGATCCGGGCGATGGCGTGGTTGGCGGCGAGGATCCGATTCCCGTCGAGGCTGGTCCGAAAGATCCCCACCACCGCCGTGTCGAAGAGGTTCTTGTATCTTTGTTCGCTCGCCTTGAGCCGGTTGAAGATGAGCCGGAACGGCTTTTTAAGGCCCGTCTCGATGATCGCCTTGTAGATCAGAAAGAAGGAGCCGATCTTGAGCAGATGGCCCACCAGGTTGGAGAATCCGTAGTTGCTGATATAGAAGGTGAAGGCGAGTTCCCCGCCGATGGTCAGCCCGATGGACCAGGTGAGCAGCCGGAAGATGAGCGGGTCGAAGGCCGGCCGGTTCCGCACAAGACCGATCAGGGCGGCCACCAGGATCCCGCAGATGATGTACTCGCTCACCACTTTGAAGGGGGTCAGCCCCCGCTCGGCCACGAAACAGACGGGAAAGATCCGCCAGGAAAAGACCGACGCCAGCACCAGCGCCGTCAGGACCCCGTAGAAGAGGAAGACGCCGGCCGGCGGAAACCGGCGGTCCCGGCCGACCAGGAGGCTGAAGCCGAGCAGGGTCAGGCTCTCCATGTACCTGGCGGCGATCCAGAGCTGGTTGGCGTAGTAGTCGTAGTCGGTGAAGATGTTCATCCCCTTGTAAGAGAGGGTGTGGAACAGGTCGAGGATGGCGATGAAGAGGTAGGCGATGCCCAGGTAGACCAGATGGTGGTCCTCGGTCAGCGTCCGGGCGTTCCAGGAGATCATGAAGACCGCGCAGGCGATGACGATGCTGAACATTTCGGCGATGGAGTGGAAGAGCAGGTAGTGGTAGCGGCTGATCATATAGAGGGCCGCGGCCAGCAGGAGGGTCGTCAGGGCGGCGGCGGCGTTTCTTCTGTTCAGGGCGGTGCGGGGCGAGGGGGTCATGAACATCCGTCTTCGGGCAAATCGTTGATCCGGGGCCTATCCATAAGCCGAAATGGGTTCAAAGTCAAATGAAAAATGGGCTAAATGGTTGAAAGTAGTGTGATTTGGATGGGGGTGCGGCGGATCGATTCGGTTTGACACGCCGTCTTCGAGTCGAATATACTGTAATTCATAGTGATGATCCCCGCAGGAGCGTAAGCGGAGATAACACCCTTGCATGGAAAGGAGGCCCCCATGGCGGTCAAGGTTCTGATCAAACGGATCGTGTCCGGTGACGCCCACGGCGAACTGGCGCTGCTGCTAAAACGGATGCGCACCCTCACCACACACCAGCCCGGATACATCTCCGGCGAGACCCTCAGACGGGTGGACAATCCGGAGCAGAGTCTGGTCATCAGTACCTGGCAGTCGGTGGATGACTGGAAGAAGTGGTCCAAGAGCGCCGAGCGCAAGGAGGTCCAGGACCGGATCGACGAACTCCTGGGACAGGCGACCCAGTACGAGGTCTACGCCTACGATTAGGGATCGCGGTGAAACAGACGAAGGCCTTCACAGGGGCGTGTCGAACGGCCGCCCGTACCCGGTCAGCTCCACATAGCCGAAGCCCCGAACCGGGCCGTCCGGGCCCTCGCCACCCACAAAGACGCCGCCTTCCCAGTAGGTGACCTGGGTGGTGGAGGGGGTTCGCATCTCCTGATCGGCCTGGCGGGGCCGGATCTCGAGGGCCATTCCGATCTCCGGGATCGACAGCCGCCATCCCGACGGGTAGGTGATTCCCGAGTGAGGGCTTTTCCAGGTCCCCAGAGCGGTGAGGCAAAGCTTGTCCCCCTCCAGGTGAACCCCCCGGCCCTCCCCATCCACGAAGGTGGCGCTGGAGGCCGGGATGACCCCCCCCTTCCGATCCCGAAGAAAGTAGGCCATCAGCTCGGTGCCGTCCTCCAACTGGATGCTGAACCAGTCCCACCCGGCCAAACCCGGCTCCAGGGGGGCGGTGCTGAACTCGTGGTCCATCCAGGCGAGCCCCGTGACCCGGACGTCCGTCCCGTCGATCCCGATGTGCCCCCCGACCGCCATCCGGGTGAAGGAGTAGTAGCAACTGGATGCCTCCGGCCGGCTCCCCTTCCGGCTGTAGCCGTCCTCTCCGTGCGGGACCGGCGGCTTTTTCGGCGTCAGGGTCAGGTCGAGGGAGAAGCCGTCCCCGTCGGCCCGCAGTTCGTGGGAATCCCCTCCGATCCCGGCGGACCAATCCATGAGGTGGATCCGAACCCCTTCCGCCGACGGTTCCGCTCCGGCCAGCCCCAGTGCCCCTCGGGACAGGGTCTCGGCCTGGTGGTGGCGGCCGGTTTCCAGGTCGGTGACCGCCGCGTGGGCCAGGTAGATCTGCCGGGTCCGCCAGGCGGACCGGGGCCGGGGCCATCGGGCTTCCGCTTCCGCCGGGGCGATGGCCCGCCGGAAGAAGGTGAGCTGAAACCCGAAGGGGCGCCCCTCTTCCGTTTCCAGGTTGCCGGTATAGTACCACCACTCGGTCCGGTGGTCCGGGTGGGAACCGTGGTCCCGGGGGAACTGAAATCCGCAGGGGCCGGTCACCGCCTCGAACCCGCCGCCGGCTCCGGCCGGCGGGACCGGGAGGAGGAGGGCCGCGGCGATCATCATCCAAAGGGGGGCCATCGTATTTCGGATCATCCTCACGGCGCTACCTCTCGTATCCCGGCCCGCATCCCGGTTGCTTTTACCGCCGGAAACATCCTTTATATCTTCTGCTCTCCGATCCCCGAATAGACCGCCTTGCACATTCCGGAAACCCCGCCCTTCAGCCCCTCCGGGTTTTTGAACCCCTCCGATCCGCGGAGGCTTTCGAGGTATTCTTCGGCCGAGGCAAGGGCCTCGTAGCCTTCATCCGTCCCTTCCGGGGGGCGGATCCCGAACAGCCAGCCCCCGGTATAGGGATCGGCCGCGATGGATTCGGGGCCGTCCGCAAGGGGGGTGTTCAATTCCACGGTCCCTGAAACCGGCGCTTCGATGTACAGAATCTTTCCGGTGATGGCGAAGGCCACCGCGTCTCCGGCCGCCACCCGGGATCCGTCCGGAACCAGAAAATCGATGTCCTTGATTCCCCCGCAGAGCACCAGGGCCGGCCCGCTCAGGCCGAACCGGATGGCCCCGTCCGCTTTTTTTCCCCATAATCCCTGCCGGGTGGAATACCGGCGATCCTCCGGGATCTCCACCGGTTTTCCCATGAACTTTTCGATGACGGGCATATCCGTTTCTCCTTTCTTCGGCGGAGACGGCGCCGTCCGGGTTCGGCTCGTGCATGCCGCCGCCGATTCTTCAAAATGGGTTTACCGCTCCCGCAGGAGCATGGCCGGCGGCTCCCGGAAGGCCGCGCGCGCGGCCGGAAGCGCGGCCCCCAGGGCGGCGGCCGCGATGAGGGGAAGGCCGAGGCCCACCGTCCACCAGTCGACCCGGTAGAGGAAGGTCCACCCGAAGGACTGCCGATTGATTACGTAGACCAGGAGCCAGGAGAGGATCCCCCCGCAGGCGAGGCCCGACCCGATCCCGGCCAGGACCATCAGCCCCGCCTCCCAGAAGAGCATGGATCGGATCTGGGACCGCTCGGCGCCCATCGCCAGCAGGGTGTTGAGCTGACGGGACCGCTCCAGGACCTGGATCGTGAGGGTGGTGGCGATCCCCAGGGCCGCCACCACCAGCGCGATGAACAGGAGCACGAAGGTGACGGCGAAGGTTTCGTCGAAGATCTTCAGGATGGCCCGCCGAAGCGTGACGCCGGCCGTCACGTCCAGGGCGTGTCCCCATTTTCGGATGATCCGCCCGCGGAGGTCGGCGATGCGCCGGTCGAGGTCCGCCCCCCGGTCCCGGAAGAAGATCCGCAGGCCGCTCCACTGGTCCGCCCCCGTCCGGCGGACAAAGGCCGACCGGTCGAAGAAGACCACGCCTCCCCGGGTCCGGTAATCCCGGATGATCCCGAGGATCGGGATATCAACCTCGGCTCCCAGGATCAGGGCCTGGAACCGGTCGCCCGGGCCGAGACCCGTGTGGGCGGCGAACACCTCGGAGACCGCGGCCCCCTCGCCCCGCGCCAGCTTGCGGTTCAGCGTCCGGGAATCCCCCTCGGTCCAGATGAACCTTCCGTGGCGGAGGAAGGCGGCCATGTCGACCGCTTCGAACTGGTACCGGGTCCGGTCGTCATACTGGAGGTGGAACCGCCGGTAGGGGACCCGGTCGACGGGATCATCGAGGTTCTCCAGATCTTTCCTGGCCGGTTCGGCCATGGGGTACCGGTATCGGTTGAGGTCCGACATCCGGGGGCGGATGAACAGGTCCCCCGTCACCGTCTGGTCCACCCACAGGGCCACCGTCCCCCGGAAACTGTGGATCATCACGGCCAGCGAGACGAAGAGGGCCACCGCGGTGAGGAGGGCTCCCACCGATACGGCGGTCCGAGCGCCGGAATCCCGCGCGTACCGCCCGGCCAGACGGGCGGGCTCCCCGCCCATCCGCCGAAGGAGGGGGGCGGTCCGCCTCCCCAGGGCCCGGAGCAGGGAGGGCGCCAGAAGGACGAATCCGGCAATCAGAAGGAAAACGGCCAGGTATCCCGGCAGGGGGAAGCCTTCCACGGCGGGAACCCGGGACAGCGGCCAGACGGACAGGACCATCAGGCCGCCGCCGGCGGCGGCCGGGGAACCGATCCGGGAAGACGGCGTCGGCGCCCCTCCCCCTCGGGCGGCGGACAGCGCCTCCCTGGGAGAGACCCGGGTGGCCGACCGGGCCGGACCGTAGGCGGCGGCCAGGGAGACGGCCAGGGTGGCGGCCAGGGAGAGGATCACCTCCCAGGGGCTCAGGGCGAGCCCCTCCACCCGGACCCGGACGAACAGGGTAGAGATGGTTCGGCTCACCCCGGCCAGAAGGGTCTCCGTGGTGAGGGCCCCCAGGGGGACGGCCGCCAGCCACCCCGCCAACCCCAGCAGGACCCCTTCCCCCAGAAAGAGGGCGAGGACCGTCCGCCGGGTCCCCCCCACGCAGAGGAGGACGGCCACCTCCCGGCGCCGGGCCGCGGCGTTGAGGGCCACCAGGCTGTAGACCAGGAACATCCCCACGAAGAGGGAGACGAAGCTGAGCACCGAGAGGTTGAGCTGGTAGGCGCGGATCATCCGCCGGCCCGCTGTCTCGTCGGAGGAGGGCGGGGAGAGCACGGTGCCCGGGGGCAGCAGGCCTTTCAGGTCGTTCATCGCCGGGGGACCGGCGGCGGGCGAAAGGAGCAGGTCGATGCGGTCCACCGTCCCCAGGGCGCCGGTGAACTCCTGGAAGGTGGCGATGTCGGTGAGGGCCACCCGGCCCCCCTCCACCAGGGCGAGGTCCTTGGACGCCAGAAGGCCCGCGACCCGAAACCGGACCGGCCCCCGGGCATGGGACAGCAGCAGATCGTCCCCCCCGGCGATCCCCAGTGCCCTTGCCAGGGGGCGGCCCGCCACCAGGGTGTTGGGTCGCCGGATGAGGGCGGTCCAGATGCCATCCGCCGCTTCGCTCTTTGCCGTGGTATCCCAGCTCCGGAAGGGCCGGTCGAGGATAGGGTCGAAGCCGATGAGGAGAAACGGCTCCGGATCCGATTCGACGGGGGTTACGTAGGTCGACAGGACGGGGGAGGCGGCCCGTACCGCCGGATGGGCCGCCAGCGGGGCCACCAGGGATTCGTCCACCCGTCCGCCGGGGTGGATCACCACCCGGTCGGCCCGTCCGGCGAGACGGTCCATGCTCCGCTCAAAGGCGTCCAGGGACGCACGCACCGAGAGCCGGACCCCGGTGAAGACCGACGCCCCCAGGGCGATCCCCAGGATCACGGCCAGGGTCCGCCAGGGATGGCCGATCAGGTGGCGGACGGTGAACCAGCCGAAGAGGCGAAGCCCCGGCGTCATGGGACGCCTTCGGCCAGGGCTCCGTCCCGGAGACGGATCCACCGGTCGGCCACCCCGTCGGCCAGGTCGCTGTGGGTGGCGATGATCACCGTCCGGCCCAGCTCCCGATGGCGTTCGGCCAGCAGATCGATGACGGCCCGGCCGTTCCGGCTGTCGAGGTTTCCGGTGGGTTCGTCGGCCAGGATCACGGCGGGGTCGTTGATCAGGGCCCGGGCGATGGCGATGCGCTGCATCTCCCCTCCGGAGAGGTGGGCCGGCCGGTGCGCCAGCCGGGCCCCCAGGTGGAACCGTTTGAGCAGCTCCACGGCCCGGGTCCGGCTTAGCTCCGGATCACGCCCGGCCATGAGGGCCGGAAGGCGGACGTTCTCCTCCGCCGACAGGGTGGGCAGGAGGTTGAAGGACTGGAAAACCATCCCCACCGTCTCCCGGCGGAACCGGGTGAGCCCCATGGGGTCCGCGCCGTGCAGAGGGACCCCGGCCACCGTAAGGGTCCCGTGGGTGGGGGTGTCGAGGCCGGCGACCAGCGACAGGAACGTGCTCTTGCCCGAGCCGCTCTCCCCCTTGACCACCACCAGTTCTCCGGCGTTGATTTCGATGTCGAGCCGGTCGAGCCCAATCACCTCGGCCGATCCGGACCGGTAGATCCGCGTCAGTCCCACGGCCCGAACGGCCGGCTCCCTCGATGGCGTCATCCTCGTCTCCATGAAAACATCTTTCTTCCAAACCCTATCATACCCGGACCCGCCGGGCAAACGGCATGGGGCCGTCCCGAGGGGTTTTGGGTCCCGGCGGGAATCCGGCAACCGAACGCCTTGCCTTTTGGGGCGCAAAGGTGTATAAAAAAGCCCCTCCGCACGCGGAATCACCCCACGCCAAAAGGGGGCGCATATGCCGAATGCCATCTTCATCTCCCACAGCAGTCGGGACACCGACTTCGTGGAAAACCTTCGACAGGCCCTGGATGCCAAGGGGTTTTACCACCTGGTCGACTCCCGGGAGCTACGGGGCAGGGACACTCCCCTCCAGACCATCTACCAGGCCATCGAGACGGCCCGCGCCTTCATCGTTGTGGTCAGCCCGGATGCCTTCAACTCCGCGTGGGTGGCCGAGGAGACGCGATACGCCTCCCAGGTGAAGGAGCGGCGCCGGAACGGGTTCGCCATGATCCCCCTGCTCCGGGAAGGGGTGGAGATGGGGGCCCTCAAGTGGCTCTTCTCCCGGAAGGCGACGGCGATCCGGGTGCTCCAGGGGGGCGCCGGGATCCGTCGGGCCATGCCCCAGATCCTCGCCGCCCTGGGGGAGCGGGAGCCGGCCGACCCCGGCGCCTGCCTGCCGGCCCCGGGTTCGCCCAGGGAGGAGCTGCTGCTGGAGGTCCGGTTTCCCTCCCTCCAGGGCGGCGGCGGTGCCGTCCGGGCCGTCGGCACCGCGGAATTGACCTACATCTCCGCGGCCGGCGGGCCCCGGGAGGCATCCCGGGAGCCGTTCCTCTTCACCTCCCCCATGGACCCCGAGGAGATGGCCGAACTCACCTGGTACCTGGAACAGTACTGCCGCTGGCCCACGGCGGCGTTCAAGGCCCGTGCAAAGGGGGTGGAGGAGCGGATCCCCGACTGGGGACGGGCCCTCTTCCGGAACGCCATGCCGGAGGATTCCTGCGCCCGGGTGCTCGAGGCGTGGCGCGGGGCGGAGCGGGCGCCGGAGCGGCGGTTCACCGTCACCGTCGATCCCGGATCGGGTCGGGGCGGTCCCGGGGGAGGTCGGGCCAAGGCCGGCCGAGCCGCGCTCCTCCTCCTCTCCCTGCCCTGGGAGCTGGTCCATGACGGGGACGGCTACCTCTTCCGGGGCGCCCGCCCCGTCCGAACCCAGCGCCATCCCGACATCGATGCGCCCCCGTCCGGCGCCGGACCCCGGCCCCTCGTGAAGGTGCTCATGATCGGTCCCCGATCCGAGGGGAGCCCGGCCCCGCCCGGCGCGGCGGCCCCGATGGCCGAACCCCTCTGCCGCGGCGAGGGCGGGGCCGAGGTCTCCCTTCTCTCCGGGGCGACCCTCTCCGAGGTGGAGGGGGAGCTGGTCCGGGCCGGGGCGGCGCGGTCGGCGTATCGGGTCCTCCACTTCGACGGGCGCGGGGAGGATCACCAGCGGGGGCGGACGGGCCTGCGGGAGAATCTGGCCGAGGAGCTGGCCCGGATCACCCGGGACCACCGGGTCGCCCTCTTCTTCTCCAGGAGTCTGATGCTGGGGTCGGACTAGCCGGGCTCAGGCGTTGAGGATCTTTTCCAGAATCACCCGGGTGATCCTGTAGGTGGGGCGGATCCCCTCCTCCCCCATGCTGCCGGAGGCGAGGGTCTGGCCGCTGACCAGGGGGTTGTCCGAGGCGTAATAGGCGTACCGGACCTTCACGTCCCGGCAGATGTGCCCCCGGATGATGGCGGCGGTGACGGCCCGGTGGTAGTGGCCCCCTTCCATCTCCAGGCCCACCGCCCGCCAGGTGGTGGACTGGAACTTCTCCAGCATGTCCCGGTTCTGGAGGGAGGTCCCCAGGACGGTGAGGATGGGCCCCACGTGAACATTGACGTCGCCGGGGAAATCCTCCCGCCGCAGATCGGTGTCGACCCGGTAATTGTGGGGGGTCCCCTCGAAGACATGGGCCGTGGCGATCATGATGTCCCCCTTTTTTCCCGGCAGCGTGCCG
The DNA here is from genome assembly GCA_964431545.1 of uncultured Desulfobacteraceae bacterium. Lineage (GTDB taxonomy): Bacteria > Desulfobacterota > Desulfobacteria > Desulfobacterales > JAABSP01 > CAYSLC01. The sequence goes on from CAYSLC010000013.1 coordinate 44,697, forward strand.
GCCTTGCCCATCACCGAGATCGATTCCACCCGCAGCGGGGTCGGTTTGGTTTCGGTGTCATAGGGCTCCAGGAGTTCGTCCATCACCTCGAAGGCCTGGGTGCCGAAGGCGTAGTCCATCACCAGGAGCACCGGGCGCCGGGCCTGGATCGCCTCAGCGTCGAAGGCGAAGTCGGGGTGGAAGGGGACCGCCCCCAGGCCCGCGGTGTCGATGATCTGGCAGTCGAGATGGGCCCCGGACCGGTCCGGCAGAGAGTGGAATCCGTGGTCGGCCGCGTAGGCCGCCACTTCCGCGGATCGGTCCCGGATCAGGCCGAAAAAGGCGAAGACATCGCAGCCCCCCTCCTCGCGGATGCGGGACTTGAGGGCGCCGTATCCGTATATGGTGTTCAATACGCTGTGGAGGTTGGCGCTGATAATGTGCAGGGGACGATCGGCCAGGCCGAGTTCCCGAAGCTTCCCCTTGATCTCCTCGGCCCAGGTCTGGCCGTACTTGTGGTGGCCGATCATCTCCCGCAGGGAGGGGGTGAAATAGATCAAAAGCATCTCTTCGGAGGAATTCTCCTCCCCCGCGGCCCGGGATCCCAGGTCGTAGATGATCCGGAAGAGGCCGTTGTTGCTTCGGGTTTGCTGTTTCTGGTGCTCCAGGTAGATGTAGGTCTCCCGGGTCTCCTGGTAGGTTCTTCCCAGGATGATGCTCAGGTTCCACAGGGCCCGGTCGAGTTCCTTGCCCTGGAGTCCGCCCTTGCCCCCCTGATCCACCACCCCCCCGAGACGGCGCCACTCCTCGGAGATCTCCCCGTTCCGGTCTCGGACCTGCTTTTTGATCTTGTTCGCCTCCAGATTCAGGAAGGTGAGGTGGGACAGAAGGTCGTAGATCTCGCTCAGCCCCCGGGTGATGATGAAGCAGATCTCCTTGTCCCCCAGCCGGTAGGAGATCCGGCGCCGTTTCGGGGGCTCGATCTTTTCGAAGGAGGTCTCGTCCAGATCCTCCTGGGCCGTGAGGGTGATCCGTGTGCAGCTCTCGACCCCTTTGGGAAGCCGATCGATCACGTATTCCAGGCCTTTGAGTTCGATGATCCGCGGATCGTTCATCGACCCGTAGATCTCCGGACTGAGCATCTTGAGCCCCTCGGCGAGGGTCTGACCCGATTTCCCGGAAGGTTTGTAGTAGCCCCGCAGCGCCAAGGCGTCGGCGGTGGTCTTGAAGATCCGGATCGCGTGTCTGGCCCGGTGGGCCTTGGTCAACTCCTCCATGTCGAGTCCCCCTCCGCTCCTATTGTTTTTCCTGCGGTGTCGAAGCGCGCGCACCTCTTTCCGGCGAGCAGCCCGAAGAGGTAGATGCCGGCCAGATCGGAGAGGAGATCGAGGAGATTGCAGCTTCGGCGTTCGATGAAGACCTGGGAGAATTCCTCCAGGGTGGCCAGGCTTCCGACGATGAGGCTTCCCAACAAGATCTTCATCCAGCCAAGCCGAACCGTCGCGCAGTGGAACGCCGTGTTGAGCAGATAGGAGAAGATCCCCATGAGAACCAGATGGCAGATCTTGTCGGAGTAGGGCCAGGCGCGAACCGGAGCGAACAGCCAGGGCGTCAGCCCGAGATCCGCGGAAATGACGACCCCGGTCAGAAAGAGAAGATAGAGCAGCGCGTACCACAGGTATCGTCGTCTGATCGGCAAAGGTATTCCCTCCATCCTTGGGAAAGGGTCCACACCTGAAACAAGAGCGCTCTATCCGATTTCCGGCAAATGGGCAAATGGAAAATCGATCGGCGGCGGCCGCCCTTCGGCCCGGCGCCCCAAAACCGAAGAAGAGGCCCGGAGGCCTCTTCCTTTGGTGCTCGGGATGGAAAATGCCCCTTCGGACGCCGGTCCCGGCTCCATCCCATGGAAAAAGAGGCCGAAAACGGCCTCTTTTCCCTGTGAAAACGCGAATTGTAAACGGTTATTTGGCGGCGGCGGCCTCCTTGATCCATTTGTCCCACTGATCCTGGTTGGCTTTGATCCACTCGTCCACGTGGCGTTCGATATCCTTCTGCTTGTCCTCGCCCTCGAACATCTTCTGGTTCTGGGCGGCGATCTCCGGCAGGGGCACGGACATGATCTCGAACAGCTTGGCCGCGGCGGGGTTCTCCTTGAGGAACTTCTTGTTGGCCACCACCACGATGTCGTTGGCCACGAAGCCCATCTTGATGGGGTCGGTCACCGCGCCGGTGATACCGGAGGCGACCATGCCCTCCTCAAGCCCTTCCTGCGCCGGAGACGGGATGGTTTCGGGCACGTTGATCCACATCACGTCCTTGCCGGGCTTGAACTTGTTGACGGTCCAGTTGGGGGTCCAGGTGTAGAAGAAGACGTTCTCTCCGGCCTGGGCCCGGGCCACGGCGTCGGCCATGCTGGCGGAATAGCCGGCCTTGATGG
>CAYSLC010000014.1:0-43968 GCA_964431545.1 uncultured Desulfobacteraceae bacterium
TTTTCGCTTCAATTGCATGGTTTCCTCCGGGTCTATCCGAATAGCGGTGCGTCGGTTACTGTGACCACTTCCGCCGGAAAGGGTAGCAAAGGACGTTCCAAAGAAGGGGGCATACCTTCAATATACTGAAAAAATGGTAAAAATAGCATAGATCAGCTGGGAATCCGCGCCGAGGTGGGGCCGGGAGGGGAATCGGGGGTTGTGCCATTTTGGCATATGTGGTATAGGAGAAGTCTTGGGGAAGGGGCATCAAGAGCAATTGCGCCAAAATGGCATAGGCTGTTTTGGGGGAGGGGTTTCGGAGGAGCAATGGGACATTCATTTATCCTGGTGGATGACGACCGGGACTTTCTCGATGTGCTGAAAGGGCATCTGGCCGCCTCGGGGTTCCGGGACGTCCGGGCCGAAGACAATCCGGAACAGGCGGCGGCCTTGTTCGAAAACAACGAAACTTTCGATATTGCCCTCATCGACATGACCATGCCCGAGATGGACGGCATGGCGCTGCTCGATATCATCAAAGCACAGAGCCCGAGAACGGAGTGCATCATGGTCACCGCGGTGAACGAGGCCAGAGTGGCCGTGGCCTGCCTCAAAAAGGGGGCCTACGACTACATCCTCAAGCCGGTGCAGCAGGAGGACCTCGTGCTTTCCATCAACCGGGCCCTGGAGAAAAAACGGCTGCTCGACATCCTGGACATCGAAAAGAGCGCGTCCCTGCCGCGGCTCGACCGGCCCGAGCCCTTCGCGTCCATCATCACCCGGTCCCGAAACGTGATGAAGGTGCTCAAGGAGGCGGAACTCCACGCGGCCAGTGACGTGCCCCTGCTCATCACCGGCGAAAGCGGCACGGGAAAGGAGCTGCTGGCCCGGGCCATCCATGCGGCCAGCCTCCGGCGACGCTATCCGTTCACCCCCGTCAACATGGCCTCCATCACTTCGGGCCTGTTCGAAGCGGAATTTTTCGGCCACACCAAGGGCGCGTTCACCGGTGCGGCGGCGGAGCGGGCCGGATATCTGGCCCACACGGACAAGGGGACCCTCTTTCTGGACGAGATCGCCGACCTGCCGTTCGAGATGCAGGGCAAACTCCTCCGGGTCCTCCAGGACGGGGAATACATGAAACTCGGCGCCAGTAGGCGGTATAAAACGGATGTCCGGATCATCGCGGCCACCAATCAGAATGTGGAGACCCTGCTGTCCCGGAAATCATTCCGAAAGGATCTCTACTACCGAATCCGGGGGGGATGGCTCCACCTGCCCCCCCTGCGGGAAAGACGGGACGACATCCCCTTGCTGATCGACCACTTCATCAAGGCGTCCGGCGGCGACCCCGGCGCCGCATCTCTGGACGAGGCCGCCGCCTGCCTGCTCATGGAGTACGATTATCCCGGAAACATCCGGGAACTCAATGCCATCGTCCAATCGGCCATCAACCTGGGCCGGGGCGGCCCCATCACCAGGCGGCACCTGCCCCGGGATCTGAAGCGGCGGCGGATCGTGGACACCTGTGAGGAGCGGGCGGGATCCGATCGTCTGGTCCCACTGGCGGTGGTGGAAAAAAACCACATTCTCACCGTCTATGCGTCCACGGGGGAGAACAAATCGAAAACCGCGCGCATCCTGGGCATCGGGCTCAATACCCTGCGGCGGAAACTGAAGGAGTATGGCCGATGACCGCACGGCGCCGGCATCGAATGGCCCCTCGATCCCCGGAGGGGAACAGTTTTTCCTTGTCATCCTCGGTTCCATGCCGGTAGAATGCCGGGGAAACCGAACGTCCCCCGGGACGGCCAAGCCCGTCGGCCGAGCCGGCACCCACCGACCGGGCCAAGGGAACCAGCCGGCATGTTGAAGGAGAGAACCCATGACCTTTTTGCTGTCCATCCTCATCCTCGCCGTCGCCGTCTTCATCGTGGCCAAACTGATGCCGTCCATCCACATCAAGAGCTTCTGGACCGCCCTGGTGGTGGCCTTGGTCTACAGCGTGATCAATTTCCTGGTGGGGTGGCTCCTGACGCTTCTGGCCCTGCCGTTCATCATCCTCACCCTCGGTCTGTTCAAGTTCGTCATCAACGCCTTTCTCCTCTGGGTCACCGACAAGCTGATCGAAGACTTCGAGATCGACGGCGTGGGCGCCACCCTGATCGCCGCCCTGCTGATCACCATCATCGACTGGATTCTCACCCGGCTGCTCCTGTTTTGATGGGGAGCCCGAATCCGCCATTGAAAAGCGGATTGAATCAGCAGCGTTCAGGGCGTTTCCACAACGGATAGGTGCTCCGGGAAATCGGCCGACCGCCTTCAATCCGTGCCAGCCGGAATTGATCCATAGCTCTGAACAGACTCACTTGTCATCCCGAAACGCCCTCTTGATTTCGATGAACATCGTCTCGGTGCGGAGAAAAGCTTCGATCAACAGGGGGTTGAACTGCCTCCCGCGCTCCGACAGGAGGATCGATTTCACCTTTTCGTGGCTGTAGGAGGCCTTGTAGCACCGGTCGCTGGTCAGGGCGTCGTAGACATCGCAGATGGCCATGATCTGAGCCGAAATGGGAATCTTCTCGCCGGCGAGGCCGTCGGGATATCCGTTGCCGTCCCACCGCTCATGGTGGAACATGGCGATCTCATATCCGAGCCAGAGGTAGGCCGATCCGGTCTTCTCGTGGATCTCCCGGATGAATTTGGCGCCGATGGCGGTATGGGTCTTCATCACCGTCCATTCATCGGCGGTGAGCCGGCCGGGTTTGTGGAGGATCCGGTCGGGGATGGCCACCTTCCCCAGGTCGTGGAGGGGGCTGACCATGGCGATCTCGTCGGCCAGGTTGAGGGTCATCCCCAGTTCCGGATGGTGTTTGACCAGGTCCCGGGCGAGGAGGCGGGTGTACTGGGCCACCCGCTCCAGATGGTATCCGGTCTCCTCGCTTCGATACTCGGCCAGCTTGGCCATGGAGAAGATCAGGGCCTCCTGGCTCTCCAGCCGGATCAGCCGCTTGCCCCCCTCCAGTCGTAGCTTCAGCTCGTCCGGAAAGACCGGCTTGATGAGGTAGTCGTCGGCGCCCAGGGAGAGGGCGCGGATCAGGGAATCCCGGTCGTCCATCCCGGTGAGGACGATGATATAGGTGTACCGGATCTCCCGCCTCCGGATGGTCCGGATCAGCTCGTATCCGTCCATGGACGGCATGGCGAGGTCGGTGAGCAGCAGACGGATGTTCGGATCATCGGAGAGCCGGTCGAGGGCATCCGCGCCGTTTTCCGCCTCCACCACCTGGTAGCGGTTGATCTCCAGTGTGTTCCGCAAAAGGAGCCGCTGGGCGATGTCGTCGTCCGCCACCAGGACCTTGGCCCCCCGCTCCGGGGCCGGGCCCGGTTCACTTGGCATCATCGGTCTTTTCTGGTCCGGCTTCGGAGGGTCCCGCGATCTCGGCCAGCAGTCTGTCGGCGGCCTCCCTGAGCCGCTCGGTTTCGGCCTCCAGGCGGGCGAATCCGCCCTCGGCCTCCGCCAGCCGGCCGGCCCGGGCGATCTTCTCCAGATGCAGCGATACCTCCGCCATCTCCGTGGCGGAGAGGTTGAGGCACATGCCCTTGAGGGCGTGGGCCCCGAACTGGAGCTTCTTGGCGTCGGCCGTGTCGATCCCTTCCCGGATCTGGGCCATCATCCGGGGCAGGTTCTGGAAAAAGAGCCCGATCAGTTCGCGTGCGATCTCGGTGTTGTCCCCCACGATGGCCATCAGCTGGTCCCGATCGATCACCGGGTCCGAGGCCGTGGCGCCGGCCGGCTCGGGGACGGGGCGCCCGCGCCTTTGGCCGGCCGTCTCCCGCCCCTGGGTCCCCAGGCTCTCCACCGTCCGGATGAAGTGGTCCTGACGGATGGGTTTGCCGATGTATCCGTCCATGCCCTCGGCGAAGCAGCGGTCCTTGTCCCCTTCCAGGACATGGGCGGTCATGGCCGCGATGGGGGTGCGGCGTCCGGCGGCGGCCTCCATGTCCCGGATCCGCCGGGTGGCCTCGAAGCCGTCCATCCGGGGCATCTGGATGTCCATGAGGATCAGGTCGAAGTCCTCTTTCTCCAGGATCTCCAGGGCGGCCACCCCGTCCTCGGCGGTGACCGTCTCGTGGCCCCGCATGTGGAGCAGGGCCGTGGCCACCTTCTGGTTGAGGAGGTTGTCCTCCACCACGAGGACTTTCAGGGGGACCGGCCCATTGGTCGGCCGCTGCTTCGGAGCGTCGATCTCCCGGCGCGCGGGCCGCGCCCGGAGGGTGAAGTGGAACGTGGTCCCCTCGCCGACCCGGCTCTCCACCCAGATCCGGCCGCCCATCCGTTCCACCAGCTGTTTGGCGATGGCGGTGCCCAGGCCGGTGCCGCCATAGGAGCGGGTGCTCGATCCATCTCCCTGGGTGAAGCGATCGAAGATCGACTCGATCCGGTCCTCGGGGATGCCGATTCCGGTGTCCGAGACCGAAAACCGGAGGGCGAGGCCGTCCGGTGACCGCTCCTCGGGTCGCACCGCCAGTCGGACCCGTCCCTTTTCGCTGAATTTGACGGCGTTGTCCAACAGGTTCACCAGGACCTGGCGGAGTCGACCCGGATCGGCCCGGATGGCGCCGGGGACCTCCGGGTCGAGATCGATCCCGATCTCCATTCCCTTTTCCCGGGCCATGAAGGAAAGGGGCTTGACCAGCTCCCGCAGAAGGTCCTCCAGGAGAAAATCGGATTCCTCCAGCTCCATCCGGCCGGCCTCGATCCGGGCATAATCCAGGATATCGTTGACCAGGCAGAGCAAAGAGGCGGTGGCGGCCTTGGCGGTGTCCAGGTACTCCCGTTGTTCGGCGTTCAACGGCGTGGCCAGGGCCAGGTCGATCATGCCGGTGATGGCGTTCATGGGGGTCCGGATCTCGTGGCTCATGTTGGCCAGAAATTCGTTCTTGGCCATGTTGGCGGCTTCGGCCGCCTCCTTGGCGGCCCGAAGTTCCGCCTCCGCCCGGCGTTTCTTGGTCACGTCCCGGAGGATGGTCATCTTGGAGATGGAGCCGTCCTGGTGGAAGATGGGGGAGCTGGTGAAGTGGTAGCACCGGCCGTCCCGGGGATCGCACCACTCGTGTTCGGTCCGTTTTCCCTGGTGGATCTTTTTGTCGGGACACCAGGGACAGGGGGCGGACAGGTTGTGGACCACGCCATGGCACGCCTCCCCCGATGCGTTCCGGCCGACCCACCGGACCATGGCCGGGTTCATGTAGGTGATCCGGAAGTCGGGGGAGCAGATGTAGACCGGGTCGGCCATGGCTTCCATCATGGAACGGTACTTCTCCTCGCTCTCCCGGAGAGCGGTCTCGGCATGGGCCCTGGCGACCCGATCCTGCTTTCTCCGGATCACCTCCGGCAGCACCACCGGCAGGAGTTCCAGGTAGCTCCCGTCGACGTCCTTGACCAGGTAGTCGTCCACCCCCGCCTTGAGCGCCCGCACGGCCAGGTTTTCGGTCCCCGTTCCCGTGAGCAGAACCATAGGGGTGTCGGTGCCCAGGGCCAGCAGCCGGGAGCAGAATTCGAGTCCCGATTGTCCGGGCAGCCTCTGGTCCGCCACCACCACATCGTACGGGGATTCGGCCGAGAGGAGCCCGTCGATGTCCACCGCCTCGGCCCGGACGAATCGTTCGATTGTTGCGGGCACCGGCCCCTTGTCGATCGCCCGTTGGAAGGCGAGGGCGTCGTGGTCGTCGTCCTCCACAAGGAGGATGGAGATGGGCGCCGGGGAGGGGCGGCCCGTCATGGTTCCTCCCGCCGGGCCTCTCCGGAGAGGATCTTCTTCATTTTTCCGGACAGATCCGAGAGGGTGTACGGTTTCTGGATGAAGTCGTCGGAGATGACCTTCATCTCCTGGACCACCTCCCGTTCCGTGTACCCGCTGCAGACCAGGATCCGGATGTCCGGCTTGCTTTCCCGGATCAACTGACTGACCCGGTCGCCGCGAAGATCCGGCAGACCGATGTCGAGGAGGACCAGGTCGATTCCGTCGCCGCGCTCCCTGACGATCTCCACCGCCTCCATCCCCTTGCGGACCTCGATCACCGTGTACCCCAGACGCTGGATCATGGCACGGGTCACGTTGAGGACCATCTCTTCATCCTCCACCAGCAGGACGGTTCCCACCCCCCTATCCGGTCCCTCGGCCCGGTCCGGTTCCGGTGTCGGCGGTCCCTCCTTGGCGGGCAGATTGATGTGGACCGCCGTTCCCCGGCCCGGCTCCGACTCCACCGTGATCCATCCCCCGTGACTCTTCACCACGCCGTAGGCCGCGGCCATGCCGAGGCCCCGGCCCTGGAACTTGGTGGTGAAGAAGGGGTCGAAGATTTTCTCCAGGGTGTCCTGGGACATCCCCCGGCCGTTGTCCCTGACGGTCAATCGCACGAACCGCCCCGTGGCCGTATCCCCGTCGCCGGAGGGCTCCTGGTCGGCAACCACCTCCCGGGTGGAGATCTCGATGGTCCCTTCCCCTTCGGTGGCCTCCACGGCGTTGGCCACCACGGCGGCCAGCACCATCTGGAACTGGGTCGCGTCCCCCTCCACGGGCGGCAGTATTTCCTGGAGGTCGGTGGCGATCAGGATTCCCCGCTCCCCGGGCGGGACGATCACCGGCAGGGTGCTCTGGAGAAAGCTGTTGAGGGAAAGGACCTCGGGCCGGTATTTTCCGCGTCTGGCGAAGGCCATCAGCTGGTTGACCAGCCGGGACATCCGGCGGACGGAGGAGATGATGGGGTCGATGTATCCGGCCACCGCGGCGGGGGACCGGTTCCGGTCCATCTGGAGGAGTTCGATGTTGCCGCTGATGATGCTCAGGCTGTTGTTGAAGTTGTGGGCCACGCCGCCGGCCAGGATCGCGACGGCCTCCAGCTTCTGGGTGCGGCGGATCTCCGCCTCGAGCTGTCGCTCGATCCGCCGGCAGGCGAGCTGCTCCTGGAACTGCCGGACCACCTGGGAGAGAACAACGGGGAGCAGTTCCAGGTACCCCTGGGCGTCGTCCTTGATCAGGTAGTCGTGGACTCCGGAACGGATGGCCTCCACCGCCAGATGCTCGGTGCCCCCGCCGGTGAGGAGAACCACGGGCAGCGGCAGCATCCGGGAGAGGATCTCCTTGCACAGCTCGAGGCCGGTCATCCCCGGCAGCCGGTGGTCGGCCACCACGAGATCGAATTCGGCCGTCTCCGACTCCAGGCGTTCGAGGGCCTCCTCGGCCCGGACGCACCAGGTGATCCGGGCTGGCACATCGCTCTTTTCAAAGGCCCGTCGGAAGGCGAGGGCGTCGTGCTCCTCATCCTCCACCAGGAGGATCATCAGCTCGGTATGCGGCTTGTCTTCTCTTTCCATTTCGGTGGCTCCGGAATTGGATGGCGCCATGGGCCAGACTACCCGAGGATCCCCACCACTGCGCCGGTCATGGAGGTGGCCAGGGTTCCGGCGAGGATCGACCGGAGCCCCAGGCCGACGATCTCGTCGCGCCGTCCGGGGGCCATGGTCCCCATACCGCCGATCATGATGCCCAGGCTGCCGGGGTTGGCGAAGCCGCACAGGGCATAAGTCATAATCAAGAGGCTCTTCGGGGAGAGGGTCTCCGCCGGTAGCCGGCTCATCTCCACATAGGCGATGAACTCGTTCAATATGGTCTTGACGCCCATGAGGGTGCCGGCGTCCAGGGACTCCCGCCACGGCACCCCCATGAGCCAGACCAACGGCGCCATGAGGTATCCCATGAGCCGCTGGAGGGTCGGCGGCCCTCCGCCCGCGTCGGGAAGAAGGCCCAGGATCAGGTTGACCAGGTGGACCAGGGCGACCAGGGTCACCAGCATGGCGATGATGTTGATGAGGAGCTGGACCCCCTGAAGGGTCCCCTTGGTGACCGCGTCCACGGTGCTCAGGGACTTGTCCGGGGCGGTCAGCTCGCCGGTGGTGGGTCCGCTGGTCTCCGGCACCATGATCTTGGCGATGGTGACGGCCGCCGGCGCGCTGATGATGGAGGCGGCGAGGATGTGGCCCAGAATGTCCGGGATGACCGATTGCAGGAGGCTGGCATAGACCACCATGACCGTCCCGGCGATGGTGGCCATGCCGCAGGTCATGAGGGAGAAGATCTCGCTGCGGGTCATGCCCCCCAGGTAGGGCCGGATGAACAGCGGCGACTCCACCATTCCCAAAAAGACGTTGGCCGAGACGCCCAGGCCCTCGGCGCCGCCGATGTTGAGGGTCTTTTCCAGGGCGCGGGAGAACCCCCGCACCAGCAGGGGGAGGACCCGCCAGTGGAAGAGCAGCGCCGACAGGGCGCTCATCACCAGCACCAGGGGCAGTGCCCGGAAGGCGAGGATGTAGCTTCCTCCGGGGGTGGTTTCGGCGAAGGGGAGGTCTCCGCCCCCCAGATATCCGAAGACGAAGGAGGTGCCGGCGGCGGTGGACTCCTCCAGGGCCAGGATCACCCGGTTGAGCTGGAGGAAGAGGTCCCGGAAGGCCGGGAGCTTCAACAGGACCACGGCCACCGCCAACTGGAGGCCCACCCCCGTGAGGACCCCCCGCCACCGCACCCGGGACCGGTCTTCGCTCACGGCCCAGGCCAGGGCGATGAAGACCAGGATTCCGGCGACACTCTGAATGACCATCTCCTTCGTTCCTTCAGGGGGGTTACGGGCGAACGGCCGCTGAAAGCCAGGATGTAAGATATGAATGGTTTTTTGTCAAGGACTACGCCGGGATATCCATCCGAGGCGGGAAACGGACGGTGTCAGCCCTTCACGTGGCGGCGGTGCGGGGCGCCGGGACATAGGCTGCCACCCGGTTCCGGCCCCGTCGTTTGGCCTGGTAGAGGGCCTGGTCCGCCTGATCCACCATCTGCCGGGGGGACTTGGGGGCCGACTCCCGAAACCCCGTGATTCCGATGCTCACCGTGACCCGGAAGCGATCCTCGCCGTGGACGAAGGCGTGGGCCGCCACCGCCTCCCGGAACCGTTGGCTCATGGTTTCCGCATTCTTCAAGTTGGTGTTGGGCAGGAGGATGACGAACTCCTCCCCGCCGTATCGGCAGACCACATCGCTCTGGCGGGTCCACCCTCGGAGCATCCGTCCCATTTCGGACAGGACCGCGTCTCCGGCCGAATGGCCGTACCGATCGTTGAGCTGCTTGAACAGATCGATATCGAGCATCCCCAGGACCAGGTCGGTCATGGCGCGCCGGGCCCTGGCGAACTCCTGCTTCAGAACCCAGTTGAGATACCGGCGGTTGTAAAGGCCGGTCAGGGCATCCATCACCGACATCCGGGCCATCTTCTTCTGGGCCTCCTGGATCTCCTGCTTGAGCCGGGCCTTCTCCATGGAGGCGAGGATGATCTGGATGAAGGGCTCCTCCTCCATGCGCGATTTCGGGATATACTCGAAGGCGCCGGCCTGGATGACCTGGGAGGCGATCCGCTCGTCCCCGTATCCGGTGAGGACCACCAGGGGCACCGGGATCTCCTCTTTTTGGAGCCGCTCCAGAAGATCGACCGCGGTGCCGTCGGGGAGCCGGTGTTCGGCGAGGATCAAGTCCACCGGGGCCTTTTGGGCCGCGGTCAACGTCGCCGACAGGGATTCCGCCCGTCGGAGGCGGATCTGGGAATGGGCTTTCAAAATTTCCTTGACCCGGCGGAAATCCGCCTCCGATGGGTCGGCCACCAGGATGTGGAGGTCGCGGTCGAGGGGGTGCTGGTTGAGATTGATGATCCTCGACCCATCCACGTAAGGGACGGTCTCGTCATGGCGGATGGTCTGGATCTGCTTCACGATCCTGGAAATCCGTTTGCCGGCCTCCTCGATCTTTTCGATGAACTGGGCATGCTTTTCCGGGTTCTTTTCGTGCATCTGCAAAAGGTCGATGGACCCCAGGAGGATCATCAGCGGCTGGTTGAGTTCATGGGCCGTTGCGCCGGCCATCTGGAGCAGAACCTTGAGCCGTTCCTCCTCGATCACCGCCTTCTGCTGGTCCACCATCTTCTTGTTGGCCCGGCGGAGTTCGTCGATGGTCTGGACGAGCTGCTGGTTGGTCGCCTTCAAGGACTCTTCCATCCGCTTTCGGTAGGTGATGTCCCGGACGGAGGCGAGCCAGACCATCTCCTCCTTCCATTCCATCTCCGTGACCTCCATCTCCACAGTGGCCGTCTCTCCGGATGGGGTATTCTCGATGACGATCTCCGACCGTCCCGCCTGGATGGGGACAAAGGCCTGCTTGCCGAGGAGTCGGTTGGCGCTGCCTTGGAAGAGCCGCCTGGCGGCGGGATTGAGCAGCTTGACCCGGCCCCGCTTGTCGAGGATGAGAACTCCGTCCGCGATGTTGGCCAACACCGTCCGGTACCGGGTCTCCAGGGCCTGGATGGCCTTTTTCTCCCGTTCCCGGGCGATCCGCTCGGCATGCTGCCAGGCCACCTCGGCGATGAGCAGGGGAAGGACCGTCAGATATTCGCCCCGCCGGTCCTTGATCAGGAACTCGTCGATGAACTTCATCTTCTGAAGCTGCACGGCGAGCCCTTCGTTGTCGGTGAGGATGACCTTGGGAAGGGAGATCTTTCGCTCAAAGAGCTGGTGGATCAGGTCGAGCCCGGATTTGCCCGACTGTCGATGGTTGATGACCGCCAGGTCGAAGGGGCCCGGGTCCTCGACGAGCCGGGCCAGGGCGGTTCCGGCGTCGGCCACCCGGGTGATGTCGTGGGAGAGATGGCTCTTCTCGAACGCCCGGTTGAAGGCCTGGGCATCCTCCTCGTTGTCCTCCACGAGGAGGATCCGCAAGGGCGAGGACGGCATGCGGCTCCGGTTTGGGGACGGCGAAGACCCGTTTCCCTGGTCCGCGCCTGGATATCGCGCTTTTCCGGCCATGGGATTTCCAGTTACCAGCATTTATTCCCAAAGTAAAGAAGGGCGTTGACAGGGCGGGCGGTACAGGCATGGAAGGGGGCTTCAACCCCCGGGAAGGGGAGGCGGGACGGGTCAGAAGGGCCAGGGGAAGCCGTGACGCCGGTCCAGGGTCGGGCGGCAGCGGGAGAGCTGGGCGGCGTACCGGCGGGCCGTGGCCCCCACCGCCCGGGCGGTCCGGATCAGACGGGGCTTGGCCCGGTGGCTTCCTCGGTTGTATCCCCCCTGTCCTTCATGGTAGGCGAGATAGAGCGCCACCGGGTCCGTTTTGGAGATGCCGCACTGGATGTGGCTCAGATCGCAGTACCAGCCGACGAAGTCGACGGCGTCCGTGAAGCTCCCCCGGTCCGCGTCGCGGTTTCCCGTGTGGCGCCGGTAGAGCGCCCAGGTGCTGTCGATGGCCTGGGGGTATCCGTAGGCCGAGGAGAGCCGGGACCCGGGGAGGATCCACAACCAGGTGGACCTGGGGGCGGCGGCGTCGGCGTTGAACCGGGATTCATGATAGATGATCGCCATCATGATGGGGATGGAGACCTTCCACTGGTTCTGGGAGCGTACGGCGGCCCGGTACCATCCGGGGTTCTCCCGGAAGATCTCGCAGAGGTTTTCGGGGTTGTCCGGGGCGGCGGGGGAAAGAACACATCCGGAAAAACGGATCACCAGGATCACCAGGATCACGGGAACGATCCACCGACCCCGATCTTCGATCCGGTCCGCCCGTCGGTGCGGCCTGGGCCTTTTCAAGGGCGGACCACGCACTTGAGGGTCTCCCCCGCCAGGATCGCCTCCAGGGCCGAAGGGACGTCCCTGAGGGCGATGGCGCGCTGGACCAGGGACCGCGCCGGGGCCGCATGGTCGGCGAGGATCTTCACGGCCCGGGCCATGCCGCTTCGGGTGCACCCGTAGGCCCCCGCCACCCGAAGCTGCCGGTAGTGGATGTCGTTGAGCCAGGCGGCGGGGACCCGGCCGTCGCCCATGATCCCGCTGAAGAGGCAGAGCCGGCCGCCCGGCTCCAGGGCGTCCAGGCCGGCGGCCACCGCCTCCGGCGTGGGGGCGGCGTTGACGGCGACGGTGCAGGGCCGGGAAGCCTGGTCCCCCTCCAGCCGGGCGTCGATCTCCTCCAGAAACGGTTGGACCGCCCGCCGGCGACCGGGCTCGATCTCCCGGACCCGGACGCCGGCCCCGAGGGTCCGCCCGGCAAGGGCCGTGAGCAGGCCCACCGGCCCGGCCCCGATCACCAGGATTGTATCCGTCCCCGTGGCGCCGACCTGCGCCAGGCCGTTGACCGCGCAGGCCAGGGGCTCGGCGAGGCAGGCGAGGTCCCCGTTCAGGCCTTCCGGTACCGGAACCAGGGAGGCCTCCGGAACCGCCACCCATTCCGCCAGTCCGCCGTCCCGGTGGAAGCCGGTGATCGCCATCTCCGGGCAGAGGTTTTCGACCCCCCCGAGGCACCGGGGACAGGTCCCGCAGGCCCGTCCGGGCCAGACCACGAACCGGGCGCCGTCCGATGATGTTCCGCAGATCTCGTGACCGAGGACCCTCGGCAGCTTGAGGTCCCGGTGGCCGTTTCGCCACATCTTGGCGTCGGTCCGGCAGAGGGCGCAGTGGGTCACCCGCAGCAGGACCTCCCCCGGGCCGGGCACGGGATCGGGGAGGGAGGTTTCCACCAGGTCGCCGGTGGCGGCAAGCCGCAGGGCGATCATCCGGCCTCCCCGCCACCGGGGCCGCCGTCGGATCGCCGGTCCTCTTCTTCCGAGGGGAGGATCCCCTCCTGCCGAAGGAAGCCGGTTACGTCCGCCCAGAACCGGTTCCAGTCCGGCGGGCAATCATTGTGGCCGGCGTCGTAGGAGATCAGACGTCCGTCTCCGGCGGCGTTTTCCAGGGCCTTGGCGTGCCGGTGGGGGATCACTTCATCGTGGCGGCCGTGGAGGATCAGGACCGGTCCGGAATAGTCCCGGACCACGGAGAGGTTGTCGAAAGGGTCCCGAACCAGGAATCCGGGGGCCAGGTAGCGGATGGCGAAGGCCCGGGCGCTGGTAAAGGTGGACATGAGGATCAGTGCCGCCGAGGGCCGCCGGGCCGCCAGCCGGCAGACGGCGCCCCCGCCGAGGGACCGGCCCATGAGGACTATCCTCTCGGGATCGACCCCCTCTCTGCGGACGAGCATGTCGTAGGCCGTGGTGAATGCCTCGGTGATCGTCTCCTGGGAGGGGTTTCCCTGGGATCGGCCGTAGCCGGGATACTCCACCAGGAGAACGCCCGCCCCCGCATCAATGAAAGGGGACATCACCTGGGGCCAGAAGTCGATCACCTCCCCGTTTCCGTGGGCGAAGATGGCCGCCGGAGCGGGGTCGCAACCGATCTCCGCCGGCGGCAGGAACCACGATTCCACCTTCCCGGCCGAGGTGGACAGCCAGATCCGCTCCACCCCCGCCGGCGGCTTTCCGCCGCCGGGCGGGATTTCCACCAGTCCCCTGGGGAACATCATCTGGCGCTGCATCAAAAAGAGGAAGGCGCAGTAGGCCAGGTAGAATCCCACGGCGCTCAAAATGTATTTCACTCGCGGTGCCTTCTTCTTCGGGGCGTTTCGATCGCCATCGATGTCTGCGGTGCGATCCATGGAGAGGGACCTTCGGTCCGTATTCCCGCACCGAATCGGTTTTTCAGGAAATTTATAGAATAAAATGGGACAATTCTCAAGGGATATCCGGGCCCGCGGAGAGAAAAGAGGGCGCGGACGGGGGCGGCCGGCGCCGGGCGCACTACGCCGGAGGGGCGATCCTGGGGTGGGCCCGGGGAAGAGGGGCTAGTCGCTAATAATGGTACGGCCCATGGTATTTGATGCCCACCACGTACGGGGCGTCCCCGTTTCCTTTCCCGCCGCCCTCATTGCACCATCTCACTTCGCCCACCCGGGCCGTGGGAAAGCCGGCGTATTCCCGGGTCGCCAGCAGCTTCGACTGCCCGTTTCTCATCTTGATGATGATGGGGGTGCCGGGCTGAAGCATGACGTTCGATTCGAAGGAGAGGCCTCCCTGGCCGTAGTTGATGATTTTGGAATCCTGGTATCGGGGGGATGAATTGAAGTGGGACCAGAGAATTTCCGTGGATGCCGTGTGGCGTTGGAAAAACCTCTTTTCGGTGTATGTGTCCATGGATGCCCTCCTGTTCCGTTGATGAATGGCGCCCGAAACGGGCAAACCGGCCAACAAACCGCGGGCGGGGAGTCACGTCTGGCGAAGGAGAACCGATATCTGAGCGGCGGGAGGAGGGGAGCGCGAGGATGCCGGATCAGTAAATGGTATAAAATATAAATTAGAAAGCATATCCATATTACAAAGCATCTGGGAATCTTGTCAATAAAAAAGTTTACATTTTTTATTCCATAATTTCAAATGGATAAAAACAGATTTCCCGAAATGCCGGCCGTCGGCGAACTTCCGGCGCAACCGCGTCGGCTCGAATCATTTCTTCCAATCCCATCTTGCGGGATGTATAAAGGAAATGACAATCCGACGGCCTTGTGGTATGAAAACAGCCTCTTTTAACCCTCAATTTCTGGAACCCAAGGAGGAGAGATGAGCATGCGGAGTTTCACCGTCTATGATATGTTCGAGCGGAACGCTCGGATCTTTCGGGATGCCGCCGCCCTGGTGACGGCCGCCGGGGAGCGCATCACCTTCGGTCGGCTTCTGGAGCGGGTCGACGTCCTGGCCGCCGGAATGGCCGCCCAGGGCATCGTCAAGGACGACCGGATCGCCGTCCTCGCCCTCAACCACCACCGGTTCTTCGACCTGTTCGGCGCCGCCGCCGCCCTCGGTGTCAATGTGGTTCCGGTCAACTGGCGACTCTCCCAGGAGGAGATCGGGTATATCCTCTCCGATGCCTCCCCCAAGATGCTCTTCGTAGACGCCGCCCATGCGGAGATGGCCAAGACCCTGGCCTGGGACACACTCCGCCTGTTCACCTTCGATGCCGGGGACGCGGGCCTCCCCGCCATGGAGGACCTCTACGGGAAAGGGCCCACCGTGCCGGTGCTCCTGGAGGACGACGACGCCTTCTGCACCATCTACACCGCCGCGGTGGAAGGGAAACCCAGGGGGGCGGTGCTCAGCCACGGCAACGTCATTGCCGCCAACACCCAGATTGCGGCCGCGTTCCAGTTGACCCCGACCGACGCCTATCTCAACATGCTGCCGCTGTTCCACATCACCGGACTCAACCTGGCCCTCTCCACGCTCCATGTGGGGGGGAAGAACGTCGTGGTGGAAAAGTTCGATGAAAAGCAGACCCTGGAGCGGATCGCCTCGGAAAAGATCAGCCTTCTGGGGAGTTTCCCGCCCATCCTCTCCCGCCTCGTCTCCGAGCTGGATGCCGGGGACGATGATGTCTCCTCCCTACGACATGTCCTGGGGCTCGACGGACCGGACAACATCCGCCCCTTCCAGGAGAAGACCGGCGCCACCTTCTGGATCCTCTACGGCCAGACCGAGACCTCGGGGCTGGTCACCTTTTCCCCCGCCCTGGAGCGGCCCGGCGCGGCCGGCCGGCAGGGCCTGCTCTCCAAGGTGAAGCTGGTGGACGAGGCGGAGAACGAGGTGGAGGCGGGCGGGACCGGGGAGATCGTGGTCCAGGGGCCGCTGGTCTTCAAGGGGTACTGGAATCAGGAGGACCTCAACCGCCGGACCTTCCGGAACGGATGGCACCACACCGGCGACCTGGGGCGCCTGGACGAAGACGGCTACCTCTGGTTTGCCGGCAGGAAGCCGGAGAAGGAACTCATCAAGCCGGGCGGGGAGAACGTCTATCCCGCGGAGGTGGAGGAGGTTGTGCTCCGCCATCCGGACGTGGCCGAGGTGTCGGTGATCGGGGTCCCTGATCCCCAGTTCGGCGAGGGGATCAAGGCGATCTGTGTCCTGAAGCCGGGGGCGGCCCTCGCCGCCGCCGATCTGATGGAGTTCGTGGCCTCCCGGATCGCAAGGTACAAGAAGCCCCGGTACGTCGAGTTCGTTGTCGAACTGCCCAAGAAGCCGGACGGCGCGGTGGACCGCGCCCAGGTCAAAACCCTTTATGGTCGGGTCTAGACCGGACCGGCTGTCGGGGAGGCCCCGCAGGATGGAATTTTTTACGCGGGGGCCTGGAAGTGAGCGGATCGATGGCCGGGGGGAGTCTCCTTGGGAGACGCTTTCGAAGATCAACCGCGCGTTGACTTTCACCGGGTCGACTGGTATGTGAGTGGAGTCTATGGAGCCTGGCAACATTGTTGAATATATCGATCGACAGCGGATCATCTGCGCGGTGGCGACGGAGGTGAAAACCCAGCGTCTTCGACTGTTGACGGAAAACAACCGGGAGGTGAAGCTCTCCGCGAACCGGGTGCTCTACCGGCCCGTCTCCTCCATCGACCCTTCCCTGGGGCGGGATTCGATGGTGGAGCGGCTGAAGGAGGCCGCCGCCGTCCGGAGGGAACTCATGGCACAGGTCGATGTCGAGGAGCTGTGGGAGGTCCTCCATCCGGAGCAGGAGTGGATCGATCTGGAGACCATGACCGAATTGGCCTTCACCGGCGAGCTGACCGGCCACCACCGGTCGGCCGTGGTCCGGGCCTTCTTCCACGATCGGACCTACTTCAAGTTCGACAACGACAAGTACTTTCCCTACACCCTCGAGCAGGTGGAGAAGATCCGGCTTCAACAGGCCGAGGCGGAACGGATCCAGAAGCTCATCCAGGCCGGCGGCGACTGGATCAAGGCCGCGGCCCGGGGGAAGACCGAGCCTCCGCCCGAAGAGCATGAGGTTCGGGACCGGTACGTGGAGATCCTCAAATCGCTTTTTCTCTTCGAGAAGGAGAGTTCCCACTACGAGGTGGGGAAGGGCATGCTGGAGCGGGCCGGAATCGAGATGGGGGAGCCTCTCTTCGAGCTTCTGGTCGACCTCGGGGTCTGGGATCCCGACGAGAACATCGATCTCCATCGCCTGGAAGTACCGACGCGCTTTCCCGACGGGGTTCTGGACGCCACCGCTTCCCTGGTGGCGGGGCCGTCCGGTTGGTCCAGGGAGGATTCCCGCCGCGACCTGACCCACCTCGACCTGGTCACCATCGACGGCCAGGCCACCCTCGACTTCGATGACGCCATCAGCATCGAGCCCCTGGAAGATCACCTCATGCTGGGGGTCCACATCGCCGACGTGGGCCATTTTATCCGACGGGACGAAGGGATCGACCGGGAGGCCATCTCCCGGGCCAGTTCCATCTACATGCCCGACCAGAAGATCCCCATGCTCCCTCCAAACCTGGCCGAGGGGCTGTGCAGCCTCAAGGCCGGAGAGCAGCGGCCGGCCATCAGTGTTCTCATCCGGCTGAGCAAAGGGGGCGAGATCCTCGACTTCGAGGTGGTCCCCAGTGTGATCCAGGTCAAGCACCAGCTCACCTACTACGATGTCAACCTGGTGGCCGAGGAGAATCGGAAGATCCTCCTGCTCCACGAGATCGCAAAGCGGTTCAGGCAGATGCGGCTTTCCGAGGGGGCGGTGCAGATCACCCTGCCGGAGATCAACATCTGGATCAACGGCGACGGGGAGCTGATGGTCAGCAGAACCAACCGGGAGAGCCCCGGCCGGATGCTCGTGGCCGAGGTCATGATCATGGCCAACTGGCTGATGGCCAAGTTTTTGTCGGAAAAGGGGATTCCGGCGATCTTCCGGTCTCAGCCCAATCCCCGGGAGCGCCTCTACAGCGAGAACGGGGGAAGCCTGTTCCAGAACTGGATGCAGCGGAAGCTTCTAAGCCGGTTCGTTCTGGGACACGGACCGGAGCGGCACGCGGGCCTCGGCCTCAATGCTTACGTTACCGCCACTTCTCCGATCCGAAAGTACTTCGATCTGGTCACCCAGCGCCAGATCCGTTCCGCCTTCGGGCTGGAGACCCCCTATACCGCCGATGAGATCGACCAGGCCATCATCTCCCTGGAGCAGCCCATGAGCACGGTGATGCAGATGCAGAACCGACGGAAGCGGTACTGGCTGCTCAAGTACCTGGAGGGGAAGGTGGGGGAGCGGGAGCAGGCCATCGTGCTCCAGCGGCGCAAGGGCCATTATCTGGTGCTGATCCCCGAGTACCTCATCGAGTGCGCGCTCCCCGCCGGCGGCGGCCATGATCTGAAGCCGGAGGATGTGATCCGGGTGACCATCCAGCATGTGGACGCCAGAAAAGATGTCTTCTCCGTCTTCCTGAGCTAGGGGAACGTCTTTGCCGGGTCAGGGCCGCGCGGCCCGGGTGCCGTTTCCATACCGGCCCCTGCCGTTTTTCTCCGCCGTTTCCGGCTTCGCTTCCGTCTCCACCGCATCATAGCCGAAGAGGCGGTTGACCTCCTCGATGAGGGGCGGGCCGACTTTGAGCCGGAAGGATTCCGACAGGGCGATGCGGGTTCTGGAGACCCCCGGCTCGACCACCTGGATGAAGGCCGGACACGGACCGGGATACTTCTTGAAGATCTTCGGTAGTTTTTGCAGGGATTCCAGATCGGTGCGGGTTACATCCAGCTGGATGAGGATGGTGCCGCTCCACAGCTCCTCGGCCTTTTCCAGGGGGACCACCTGGTCGGCCAGCACCTTGACGTTGTTTTCGTCCCGCTGGAGCTGCCCCTTGATGAAGACCGGCTGGTCCTCCACCAGGAGGCCGGCGGCGGCCTCGTAGACCGAGGAAAAGACCGTGACCTCCACCGTGCCGCGCATGTCCTCCACGTTGACGAAGGCCATGGGATCCCCCCGTTTGGTCCGGATGGTCTTGACGCCGGTGACCACACCGCCGATCCGGACCACCTCGCCGTCGTTCTTCTCTTTCAAGTTCAGGGTGTCGGCGTCGGTGAACCGGCCGAGCAGGGTCTCGTATTTGCTCAGCGGGTGGCCGGTGATGTAGAAGCCGAGGGCCTCCTTCTCCAGGGTCAAGCGTTCATGTTCCTCCCACTCCGCCATCTCCGGAAGGGAGGGCGGATTGAGCGGCGCGGGGGTCTCCTCCATGTCGAAGAGCCCCATCTGGGGATCGTCCCGCTCCTTCTGGGCCCGCTGGCCGAAATCGAAGGCGTCGTCCAGGGCCGCCATCATCCGGGACCGCCGGGCCTCCGTGGAGTCGAAGGCGCCGCACTTGATGAGACCCTCCACCACCCGTTTGTTGACTTTTCTGAGATCCACCCGCTTGCAAAAGTCGAACAGGGACGTGAACGGGGCTTCCCCCCGGGCCTCGACGATGGCGTCAATGGCCCCTTCGCCCACGTTTTTGACCGCCAGGAGGCCGAATCGAATGTTCTCTTCCACCACCGTGAAGGTCTTCTGACTTTCGTTGATGTCCGGCGGGAGCACCGGGATCCCGTGGCCCCGGCACTCGGCGATGAATTTGACCACCCCGTCGATGGTGTGCATCTCGCTGGTGAGCAGGGAGGCCATGAACTCCACCGGGAAGTGGGCCTTGAGGTAGGCGGTCTGAAAGGCGATCAGGGCATAGGCGGCGCTGTGGGATTTGTTGAAGCCGTAGCCGCCGAATTTCTCCATCAGATCGAAGATCTGGGTGGCCTTGTCCTGGGACACGCCGTTGTCCACCGACCCTTTGATGAACCGCTCCCGGTGCTCCACCATCATGGCGGCGATCTTTTTGCCCATGGCCTTGCGGAGACCGTCGGCCTCGGCCATGGAGTAGTTGGCGAGCCGGCTGGCGATCTTCATCACTTGTTCCTGGTAGACGATCACTCCGTAGGTGGCCTGGAGGATCGCCTCAAGCTCCGGGACCAAATAGGTCACCGGCCGTCGGCCGTGCTTCCGCTCCACGAAGTCGTCCACCATGCCGCTGTCCAGGGGACCGGGCCGGTAGAGGGCCACCAGCGCGATCACGTCGTCGAAACAGGCGGGCCGGAGGCGGACCAGAAGATCCTTCATCCCGGAGCTTTCCAATTGGAAGACGCCGGTGGTATCGCCCGCCGAAAGGAGACGGTAGGTCTCGGGGTCGTCCATGTCGAGGTTCGACAGGTCCGGCGGGGTCTTCCCCTGCTCGGCCAGCAGGCGGAGGGTGTTGTCGATCACCGTGAGGTTCCGGAGACCCAGGAAGTCGAACTTGACCAGCCCGATCTGCTCCACTCGTTTCATGTCGAGCTGGGTCACCACCTCCCCCTTCTTCCCCCGGTACAAGGGCAGGTAGTCCACCAGGGGCCGGTCGCCGATCACGACCCCGGCGGCATGGGTGGAGGCGTGGCGGGGCAGCCCCTCCAGGACCCGGCAGATGTCGAAGAGTTCCCCCACGTCCGGCCGGTCCTTGACCATGTCCCGGAGCTTGGGCTCCTGCTTGAGGGCGTCCTCCAGGCGGATGTTGAGGACATCGGGGACCATCTTGGCGATGGCGTCCACCTCCCGCAGGGGGATGTCCAAGGCCCGGCCCACGTCCCGGATCACCGCACGGGTCTTGAGCTTTCCAAAGGTGATGATCTGGGCCACGTACTCCCATCCCCCGTAGCGGTCCACCACGTACTTGAAGACCCGCTCCCGGCCGTTGATGCAGAAGTCGACGTCGATGTCCGGCATGCTGATCCGGGCGGGATTGAGAAACCGCTCGAAGATCAGCCCGAATTCGATTGGATCGAGATCGGTGATCCCCAGGGAGTAGGCCACCAGGCTGCCGGCGGCGGAGCCACGGCCGGGGCCCACCGGGACGCCGTTCTCCTTGGCGTACCGGATGAAGTCGGCCACGATGAGAAAGTAGCCGGAAAACCCCATCTTTTGAATGACCGACAGCTCATAGTCGAGGCGCTCCTCGTAGACCTTCCGGTCCGTCTCGGGCCGGCGCCGGGCCACCCGGTCCATGACCCCGGTGAACCCTTTGCGGACCTCCGCTTCGAAGAGTTCGTCCACGGAGGCCTCCGCATCGGGGTCGAATTTGGGGAAGTGGTAGGTTTTGAAGTCAAATTCGACGTGGCAGCGCTTGGCAATGGCGACCGTGTTTTCCAGGGCGCCGGGGAAATCCTTGAAGTCCGCGACCATCCGGTCGGGGGGTTTGAAGTAGAGCTGGTCGGTGCCGAACCGGAACCGGTCCTGGTCCTGGAGGGTCTTTCCCGTCTGAATGCAGAGCAGCACATCGTGGGCCCGCACGTCCGCGGCGTCGAGGTAGTGGCAGTCGTTGGTGGCCACCAGGGGGATGGAGAGCCGATCGCTCATGTCCAGCAAGGCCTCGTTCACCTTCTCCTGGGCCTCCAGCCCGTTGTTCTGGACCTCCAAAAAGAAGCTCTTTTCGCCGAAGAGCCGCTGGTGGAAGCGGGCCGCCTCGTCGGCGCCCTTCTGGTCTCCCTGCTGGATCAGCCGGGGGATCTCCCCATGGAGGCAGGCGGACAGGGCGACCAGCCCCCGGCCGTGTTCGGCCAGGACCGTCTTGTCGATGCGGGGTTTGTAATAGAATCCATCCAGTTGCGCGATGGTGGCCAGTCTGCAAAGGTTCTGGTACCCTTCCTGGGTCTCCGCCAACAGGAGGATGTGGGAGAGGTTCTTGCCGTCCTCCGGGGTCTTGTCGCTCAACCGACGGGGAGCGATGTAGCACTCGCACCCGATGATCGGGTTGAGGCCCGCCTTGGTCGCCTTCTCATAGAACTCCACCACGCCGAACATGGTGCCGTGATCGGTGATGGAGACGGCGGGCATGCCGAACTCCCTGGCCCGTTCCAGGAGCGGATCGATACGGATGGCCCCGTCCAGCAGACTGTATTGGGTGTGGACGTGGAGATGGACGAATTCGGTCGGTTGTTCATGCATGGGATTCTCTCGATCGGCTTAGGAGGAATCGGTTTCGGTGTAAACGGTTTTGAATCGGTCCGATCCCTCTTTTGTTTTTTCCAGGCGGTGGTTTCAAATCCCCATGGGGTTGGGAATCCTCCTGAAACCGGCCTGCTCGAAGTGTCTATCGAATGTAAGCGCGCACTTTACTTCAAATGTTTCCATGACGACAAATGAAATACAGTCAGTAAGAGAGTAAGATTTGTCCTCATGAGATCCGAAATAATCCCAACCTTTGAGAAACAGCGGCCGATCGACATGGATGAAATGAACGGAAGGGCTGTTCAGAAGGCAATTTCCGATTTCAACCGCTTTTTTATGTCTGTTTCGGCTGTTGAAAAATGTCGCCACTTCGTTGACGATATACTCCGTCGTGAAGAAAGATGGAGAAAGCGCGAGCATGCTTCGCCAGCTGTCCTGTGCAGCCTTATGATGCTGGTCGTCACGGGTTTCGAGCGCGATGAGAAAACCGGTATCGATGAAAACCCGTTCCACGAATGATCAGTCGTAGATATATTGGTCATGCGCTTCCGAGCCATCCGGGATTCCGCAGGAAGTCGGCTCTGTACCCAATTGAAGGATCGGGTCGGCTTTCCCGACGGGGCGAATGGTGATAATATCCTGTTTCCTGATGATTTCCACCTTGTCGACCCCCATGAACCACTCTTTGGGAATCAACAGGCCTTGTTCACTTACTTCCGATATGAGGTTTTTTTCCATTCTCCGTGTCCAATCCCGTATTCTTTATTGCTTTATGATTTTTTTATAATTCAAGGGTTTGTTCGATGGATTATCGCTTTGCCGAATCTAAATTCACGGCTTTTGAGATCCAGACCCTTCTACATCCTCATATCTTGCCACAGTGGAGAGGGAAAGAAAACGATGGATCAATCGAGCCGATAGTTCGGCGCCTCCTTGGTGATGATGACGTCGTGGACGTGGCTTTCGCGCATGCCGGCGGCGCTGATTTTGATGAACCGGGCTTTCTGGCGGAGTTCCTCGATGGTGCGGCAGCCCACGTACCCCATGCCGGCCTTCAGGCCGCCCACGAGCTGATAGATGTTCTCACTGATGGGACCCCGGTAGGGCACCCGTCCCACGATCCCCTCGGGCACCATCTTGTCATCGGCCTCGTCCTCCCCCTGGTAGTAGCGGTCCTTGCTCCCCTGCTTCATGGCCTCCATTGACCCCATTCCCCGGTAGACCTTGTAGCTGCGTCCCTGGAAGAAGATGGTCTCGCCGGGGCTCTCCTCGGCGCCGGCCAGGAGTCCGCCGATCATCACCACGTGGGCGCCCGCCGCCAGGGCCTTGGTGAGGTCCCCGGAGAACTTGATGCCGCCGTCGGCGATCAGGGGGACCGTCGTCTCGTCCGAGATGGCCTTGCAGTTCATGATGGCCGTCACCTGGGGAACCCCGACGCCGGCAACGATGCGGGTGGTGCAGATGGACCCCGGGCCGATCCCGATCTTCACGCCGTCCACCCCGGCGTCGATGAGGTCTTTGGCGCCCTGTGCGGTGGCCACGTTGCCCGCGATCAGCTCCAGATCCTTATGGTCGCTCTTGAGGGCCTTCACCGTGGAAATCACGTTCCTGGAGTGGCCGTGGGAGGTGTCGATGAGGAGGCAGTCGGCGCCCGCCCGGAGCAGGGCCTCGGCCCGCTCCGACACATCGGGACCCACGCCCACCGCGGCCCCCACCCGGAGGCGTCCCCGGTCGTCCTTGCAGGCGTTGGGGTATTTTTTGATCTTCTCGATGTCCTTGATGGTGATCATCCCCGTGAGGCGTCCCTGCCCGTCCACCACCAGAAGCTTTTCGATCTTGTGCTCGTGGAGAAGCTTCTTCGACTCCGTCAGGGCGATTCCCTCGGAGACCGTCACCAGGTTCCGGCCGGTCATCACCTGGGAGACCCTCTTCTCCATGTCCGTCTCGAAACGCAGGTCCCGGTTGGTGACGATGCCCACCAGCCGATCGCCGTCCACCACCGGTAACCCGGAGATCCGGTACTTCTCCATCAGCTTCAGGACTTCCTCGATGCGTTGCTCCGGGTGGATGGTCACCGGGTCGATGATCATCCCGCTCTCCGACTTCTTCACCTGATCCACCTCCATCACCTGGGCCTCCACGGACATGTTCCGGTGGATGAACCCCATGCCGCCGGTCCGGGCCATGCTGATGGCGGCCCGGGCCTCGGTCACGGTGTCCATGGCCGCGCTGACGATGGGGATGTTGAGGGTCAGGTTGCGGGTGAGTCGGGTTCCGGTCATCACTTCCTTGGGCAGGACGTCGGAATAGTTGGGGACGAGCAGAACGTCGTCGAACGAATAGGCCTCTTCGGGGCTGAGGGGTTCCATGGGATCTTCCTCCAGGACTGGGGGGTTGGGTTCAGAAAAAAATATAAACCCAAAAAATAGCAGATGTCGGTTTGACGATCAATCTTTTAATTTCGGTCCTTCCCTTTGGGCATCGGTGAATGGGCAGGGATGCGGATGGTTGAACCCATTCCCCCCGTACGACGTCGGTCGTCTTGGGGAAGGGGCAAGGGGGCGGCAGTGTTTCTTGACACGGGGGAAGCGGGGAGAGTAAGATCGGCCTTTTCTTCTTGTAAAATAAAATCCCCTAGGGACCGAACCGATATCGACGGAAATCAGATATGCTCTACGCCATCAATCCGGAAAATCCACAGCAGCGCCGCATCGATCAGGTGGTCGACCTCCTTCGGGAGGGCGGGGTGATCGCCTACCCCACCGACACCTATTATGGAATCGGCTGTGACATTATGAACAAGAAGGCGATTCAGAAGGTATACCAGATCAAGGGAAGGGACAAGAAGAAGCCCTTCAGCTTCATCTGCTCCGACCTGAAGAACATCAGCGATTACGCCAAGGTCTCCAACTATGCCTACAAGACCATGCGGCGGCTGCTGCCGGGGCCGTATACCTTCGTTCTGGAAGGGTCGAAGATGGTACCCAAGATGATGTTGACCAACCGGAAGACGGCCGGCATCCGGGTCCCCGACCACAACATCTGCCTTGCGCTGGTCAGGACGCTGGGTCACCCCATCCTCTCCACCAGCGCCACCGATCTGGAAGGGGAGGTCTTTTTCGATCCCTCCTTGATTCACGACCATTTCGGCAACCGATTGGATGCGGTCATCGACGGAGGGCCGGTGCCCGGCCGGCCCTCCAGCGTGATCTCGCTGGTGAACGACGAGCCGGAGATCATTCGGGACGGGCTGGGGGACGTGGAGATCTTCGAGTAGCGCCAAAGAAAAAGGGCGGCCTTTCGGCCGCCCTTTCCCATGCCATCCCGGATGCCGTCGGGGTACGGCGGCGGCGATCCGGCTTACTTTTCGTTCATCTTCTCCTGGAGGTTCTCCCGCAGGATCTCGCCAAAGGTGGACGTGGCCGGGCCCATCTTGTTGACGTACTCGCTCAACAGGGCCTGATCGTCCTCATCCTCCAGCCGCTTGATGGACAGGCCGATGCGCCGCTCCTCGCTGTTGATGTTCATCACCTTGGCGGTGATCACGTCTCCCACGTTGAACCGGCCGGCGGGGGTCTTGATCTTCTCCTTGCTGATCTCCGATACGTGGACCAGGCCCTCGATCCCCTCCTCCAGTTCCACAAAGATCCCGAAATCGGTGACGTTGGTGACGGTGCCGGTGATCTCCTTGCCCACCTCGTACCGCTGATCCACCGTCTCCCACGGATCGGACTGGAGCTGCTTGATCCCCAGGGAGAACCGCTCGGCGTCCTTCTCGATGTCGAGGACCACCGCCTGAACGACGTCCCCTTTTTTGTAGAGTTCCGAGGGGTGCTTGATCCGCTTGGTCCAGGAGATGTCGGAGATGTGGACCAGGCCGTCGATCCCCTCGTCGATGCCGATGAAGAGGCCGAAGTCCGTAATGTTCTTGATCTTCCCCTCGATGGTGGTGCCCACGGGGTACTTCTCGCTGATCACATCCCATGGATTGGGGGCCACCTGCTTCATGCCCAGGGAGATGCGCCGGCTGTCCGGCTTGATGTCGAGCACCACCGCCTCCACCTCCTCGCCGGCGGAGACCACCTTGGAGGGGTGACGGATCTTCCGGGTCCAGGACATCTCGGAAACATGGATGAGGCCTTCGATTCCCTCCTCCAGCTCCACGAAGGCGCCGTAGTCGGTGAGGCTGACCACCCGACCCGTGATGTGGGAGCCCACCGGATACTTCTCCGCCGCGGTGGACCAGGGATCCTGGGTGAGCTGCTTCATGCCCAGGGAGACCCGCTCCTTCTCCAGGTCGAGATTGAGAATCTTCACCGTGATCTGGTCCCCGATGGAGAAGAGTTCCGAGGGATGTTTGACCCGACCCCAGGAGATATCGGTGATGTGGAGCAGCCCGTCGACGCCGCCGAGATCCACGAACACCCCGTATTCGGTGATGTTCTTGACCACGCCGTCCACCACCTTGCCCTCTTCGATGGAGGCCAGCGTCGCCTGTCGCTTCGCCTCCCGCTCCTCTTCGAGGATCACCCGGCGGGAGAGAACGATGTTGCTCCGCTTGCGGTTATATTTGAGGATTTTGAACTCCAGGGTCTTGCCGACCATGTCGTCGAGGTTGCGGATGGGGCGCAGGTCCGCCTGTGAACCGGGCAGGAAGGCGGTGACG
Source organism: uncultured Desulfobacteraceae bacterium (assembly GCA_964431545.1). GTDB lineage: Bacteria > Desulfobacterota > Desulfobacteria > Desulfobacterales > JAABSP01 > CAYSLC01. Next base: position 26,376 of record CAYSLC010000014.1, read on the forward strand.
CCGATATCGACGCTGAACCCGCCCTTGACGCGGTTCATGATGACGCCCTCCACGGTGCCGTCCTCGTCGTAGGCCTTCTTGATCTCGTCCCAGACCTTGATCTTCTCGGCCTTCTCCTTGGAGAGGATGACCACTTCCTCCTCGTCATCCCAGAACTCCACCATGACCTCGACGGTGTCGCCCACCTTGGCGTCCACGTTCCCGTCTTCGCCCACGAACTCCTGGATGCGGATCTGACCCTCGGACTTGTATCCGATGTCCACCAGGACATGGTCCTTGTCCACGGAGATGATCTTCCCGTTGACCACCTCCCCCTCGGCGAAGCGCTTGAAGCTCTCCTCGTACATGTCCATGAGGGCTTCCATGCTCTCCTCCTGGGGGGGCATCTCCTCCCGGTCGATCTCCGCCTCGGCGGCGGTCACCGGCTCGGGGAGTTCCTCCGCAAGGGTCTCCTCGCCGGGCGTCGCCTCGGCCTCGCCGGCGTCCTCCTCCTGGAGGGTCTCCGGCTGGTGAGTCTCCGGCTGGTGGGTCTCCGGGCCGGGCGGCGTCGCGGTCGCTTCTTCGGGCGCCTCGTCCCGGTGGGTCTCCGCGCCGGGCACCGCCTCGGCGGCGGTCTCCTCGGCCTGCGACGGATCGCTGTCCACCGTCGAATCCTCTGTCTGGCTTTCGGTTTGCTGTTCTGTTTCGTCTTTTACAATGTCTTCCATTATGACAATCTATCCCCCTTGGCCTTTTATTTGACGCACCGAAGTGCATCCATAAACTTGGCTAGTATAACCATCCAAACGGCAAAATCAACCCTTTTTTCTACTTGTGGATGCGCGGGGCGGGTTCAGGCCGGACGGGGATCGCGGCAGTGGGCGATCATCCGTTCCACCACCTCCCCGATGGCGAGGCGGGTGGCATCGATGTGGAGGGCGTCCGGGGCGGGCCGCATGGGGGAGATGTCACGGGCGGCGTCGGCGGCGTCCCGCCCGCGCATCTCCTCCAGGACCCTTTCCATGGAGAGGCCCCCGCTGTCCGTGAGTTCCTCGTACCGTCTCCGGGCCCGGACCGCCAGGTCGGCGTCGAGGAAAAACTTCCGGTCGGCGTCCGGGAAGACCACCGTGCCCATGTCCCTCCCTTCGAAGACCGCCGCCTTCTCCTTCCCCATGCGGCGCTGGACATCGAGGAGCCGGGCCCGGACCACGGGCCGGGCCGAGACCGCGGAGGCGAGCATGGTGATCTCGGGATCCCGGATCCGCCGGGTGATGTCCTCTCCGTTTGCAAACAGCCGGGTGCCGCCGGGGTCCCGGACGAAATCGAGGGAGAGGGCGGCGCAGACCCGATCCAGGCCCGGGTCGTCATCCGGCTCGATGCCGGCCGTCCGGACGGCCAGGGCCACGGCGCGATAGAGGGCTCCGGTATCGATATACCGGTAGGCCAGACGGTCGGCGAGCATCCGGCTCACCGTCGATTTTCCGGCGCCGGCCGGACCGTCGATGGTGATCAACAGGGGGTTCATCCCGCCACGTCCGACAAAACGTCCATGAGGCGACGGTTCTCTTTTCGGGTGCCGGCGGTGACCCGGATGTGGTCGGGGTACCCGTAGGCGGTCATGGAGCGGACGATGACCCCCCTCCGGAGCATCGCTTCGAAGACCGCGTCCGCGCTTCGATTCAGCCGGATGAGCACGAAGTTGGCTTCGGTGGGGTAGGGGGCCAGCCCCAACGTCGCCGCCCGGTAACAGATGTAATCGATACCCTCGTGGACCGTCTCCAGGGTCCGCCGCAGGAATTCCGTATCCTCCAGGGCCGCCGCGGCGCCGGCCTGGGCCGGGATACTGGTGTTGAACGGTTGACGGATCCGGTTGAGCGGTTCGGCCAGTTCCGGCGGCATCACCCCGTATCCGATGCGGAGCCCGGCCAGGCCGTAGGCCTTGGAAAAGGTTCTCAGGACCGCCACCGGCCGGTCGCCGGTGAGATGGTCGATCCCCCGGGCGCAGTCGGGGTCCCGGACGAACTCGATGTAGGCTTCGTCCACCACCACCACCATCCCGGAGGGGATCTTTTCGAGGAACGCCTCGAAGGCGGCTTTGCGGATGATCCCGCCGGTGGGGTTGTTGGGGTTGGTCAGAAAGATCATCCGGGTCCGGGGGCCGATCCGGTCGGCCATCCCCTCCAGATCGATGGCCATCGATCGGAGAGGCACCGGCACCGGAACGGCGCCGTCGCACCGGACCATGATTTCGTACATCAGGAAGGCGGGGGCCGGGAGGATCGCTTCATCTCCGGGATTGAGGAAGACCCGGGTCAGCATGCCGATCACCTCGTCGGACCCGTTTCCCAGAACGATGGTCTTTTCGGAGACGCCCAGGGTCTCTGCCAGCCGCCGGACCAGGAGGGGGGCGCCCCCTTCCGGGTACCGGTGGAGTCCCGCAAGGGAGCGCTCCACGGCGGCCACGGCCCTGGGGGAGGGACCCAGGGGGTTCTCGTTGGAGGCCAGCTTGATGGAATCGGTGATCCCGTACTCCCGCTCCACCGCTTCGATCGGTTTTCCGGGGACGTACGGCTGTAACGCCCCGATGCCGGGCGGGAGGGTCAATCCGAACCGGTTTGTCCGATTCCTCTTCACCCGGCCGCGGCCTTCCGGCCCCGGTCCAGGGCCTCCAGCTCCATGGGGATCAGCTTCTCCTTGTGGGCGAACTCCTCCTTCACCGCCTCGATGACCAGGTCGAAATCGACGATGCCGCTGCGTTCGGTGAAGGCGCCCAGGGCCACGATATTGGCCGCCCGGACGCTGCCCACCTCATTGGCGATGTCGGTCACCGGGACGGCCAGCTCATCCACGTCGGTCCGCTCCGAACGGACCGGCGACAGGGAGCTGTTGATCAGGATCACCCCGTTCGGCTTGACCAGGGGGGCGAACTTCTCCAGCGAGGGCCGGTTCATGGCGATCAGGTGGAGGGGATTCTTGATGATGGGCGATCCGATGGGCCGGTCGCTCACCACCACCAGGCAGTAGGCGGTCCCCCCCCGCATCTCGGGGCCGTAGGAGGGGATCCACGCCACCTCCAGCCCCGCCTCCATGGCCGCGTGGGCGAGGATCTTGCCGATACTCAGAATCCCCTGGCCTCCGAAGCCGGCGAACATCACTTCTCGTTGCATCGTAACCTCCTATTCGCTGTTGGGCTATCCGGCTATCGGGGCGGTTCCGACGATTCGGGCGACTTGTATTCGCCCAGCGGATAGTAGGGCAGCAGGGTCTCCTCGGCCCACTTGATCGATTCCAGAGGGGTCATTCCCCAGTTGGTGGGGCAGGTGCTCACCACCTCCACAAAGGAGAAGCAGCGCCCCTCCATTTGATACCGGAACGCCTGCTTGACCGCCTTCTTGGCCTTGACGATATATTTGGGCCGGAGCACCGTCTGGCGGGTGATGTACCCCGGAGTCTGGAGGTTTCCGAGGAGTTCCGCCATCTTGACGGGCATTCCCGTCTCCTCGGTGTCTCGCCCGGCCGGGGAGGTGGTGGTCCGCTGGCCCGGCATGGTGGTGGGGGCCATCTGGCCGCCGGTCATGCCGTAGACCGCATTGTTGACGAAGATGGCGGTGAACTTTTCCCCCCGGTTGGCCGCATGGATGATCTCGCCCATGCCGATGCTGGCCAGGTCCCCGTCCCCCTGGTAGGTGAAGACCATCAGGTCCGGCCGGACCCGCTTGATTCCCGTGGCCATGGCCGGGGCCCGGCCGTGGGCCGCCTCCTGGAAGTCGCAGGTGAAGTAGTTGTAGGCCAGCACGGCGCAGCCCACCGGGGCGATGCCCACCGTCTTTCCCCGGATCCCCAGTTCATCGATGGCCTCGGCCACCAGCCGGTGGATGACGCCGTGGGTGCATCCCGGGCAGTAGTGGGTGTGGTTTTCGGACAGGGCCTCCGGTCTCTTGAATGCTTTTCCCATTAGATCCTCTCCTTGACGACGTCCATGATCTCCTCGGGGGTGGGGACATCTCCACCGCATTTTCCGTACCAGGTTACGGGCCGCGTGCCCTGGACGCACCGTTCCACGTCCTCCACCATCTGGCCCATGCTCATCTCGATGCTCAGCACGGCCCGGCAGCTCTCCTTGCCCGCCGCCCGGCGGATCGCCTCCTCGGGGAAGGGAAAGACGGTCTGGGGCCGGATCATCCCCACGGCGATCCCCGCCTCCTGGAGATTGTCGATGGCGGTCCGGCAGACCCGGCTCATGGTGCCGTAGCTGACGATCAGGGCCTGGTAGTCGCCGTCCATGTTATAGGATTCGTACCGGACCTCCTCCTGTTTCATCCGGTCGTACTTGGACTTGAGCAGCAGGTTGTGGTCGTTGAGCTGCTCCGGATCGAGGTAGAGGGATTTGACCAGGTTCCGTATGCCCGACGACCGGTTCTCCATGCCGTTGGTGGCCCAGTCGTCCTTGTCGCTCGGTTCGCTCTTCAGATGATCGGGGAACTCCACCGGCTCCATCATCTGGCCGATGAGGCCGTCGCCGAGGATCATCACCGGATTCCGGTACTTTTCGGCCAGGGGAAAGGCGGCCATGACCATCTCAACCGCCTCCTGGACGCTGGCCGGGGCCATCACCAGCATTCGGTAGTCCCCGTGGCCGCCGCCCTTGGTGGCCTGGAAGTAGTCCCCCTGGGAGGGGAGAATCCCGCCGAGCCCGGGGCCGCCCCGGATGATGTTGACGAAGACCGCCGGGCACTGGGCCCCCGCGATGTAGCTGATCGCCTCGCTCATGAGGCTGATCCCCGGACTGGATGAGGTGGTGAAGACCCGGGCGCCGGCCGCCGAAGCGCCGAAGAGCATGTACCCCACGGCCACCTCGCTCTCCCCCTGCAGGAAGACGCCGTCCACCTCGGGCATGCGGCGGGCCAGGTATTCGGCCACCTCGGACTGGGGCGTGATCGGATAGGCGAAGTAGTTGAGACACCCCGCCCGGATGGCCGCCTCTCCGATGGCCTCGTTTCCCTTCATCAGTATTTTCTTGCCCATTGATCTCCTCCGTAGTCTTGCGCGCCCCTCGGCGCGGGGTCGTGGCGTCCGCGCTAGGCGGGCGTCTCCTCTTCGATGTTGATCGCCACATCCGGGCACATGATGCAGCAGGTGGTGCAGTGGATGCAGTCCTCGGGCCGGGCCTGGTAGGCCGGAAAATAGCCTTTGGCGTTGACCTGGTCCGACATCTCCAGGACGTTCTTGGGGCAGACGGTGACACACAGGCCGCACCCCTTGCACCGGTCCGCGTCCAGGGTGTATCGATAGGATGCCATGGGATTATCTCCTCTATGTTTCGGTCCGCGGCCCCGGACGGGGGGCGGACGCGACGGGTTGGGGGATTGTCGGGTTCAAGGATCTCGACTGGTCCGGGCGAAAAGCCCGGCCGGCCGCTTCCACGGGGGGACGAGCTGCCGGTCGATGGCCAAGACGGGGCACCCGATCCGCGTCCGGTCCACCTCGGAAAGCAGATGCCGGGGGGCGGTGATGAAATGGAGCGGCAGTCCGCTCTCCCGGGCCAGTTGTTCCACGAACCTGTGCCCCTCCAGGATATCGGCCGTCCGGGTCTCCTCCATCATGTTGGCGTTGCCGATCAGTCCGTTGATCCGCAGTCTTGCCGCCCCTTCGATCTCCTTGCGGATCTTCGCGCAACCGGCCAGGGTATCCGTGAATGGACGGAAGGGATTGACCACCTGCAGAACGTGGGCCGGTGTATCGGACAGATGGTCCTTCAGTGAGGCCAGCACCGTGGCACCCACATCGTCCCCGCCCACGTCCAGAATGGTCAGCTCGGCCGGTTGCCGGAGCATTCCGGCCACCTTCGGATCGAGGATGGGCAGGTCGGCGTGCAGATACTTTGCCGGCGGCAGGACCAGGTCGATTCCCTCCCGGGCCAGGATCTCCCCGGCCTCCCGGGTCCGAAAATAAGGGTTTACCAGGTCCAGATCCGCGATCCGCGTCCGGAGGCCCGCCCCGTTCCCGTGGAGCGCGAGATGGATCGAGACCTCGGTCTTGCCGCTGCCGTAGTTGCCCACGATGATCACGATGCCCCTGAGCGTGATGTCCACCCGCCGTCCGTCCTCCCAACGCCGATAATAAGGGCGGCCCCGGCATCGGTGGCCGCCCCTGGAAATCGTTAAAAAAACCAATCAATAAGGGGAATCGGCTTCGGTGTCAAGGATTTTAGCGGCCGGCGGCGGGAGGACCCCGGACGGGTACCGGGACGACCGTCAAGATCCCCTTGACTTTACTTTGTGTTCAAAGTATTATTGCGCCACTTCGCCCCAGAATACGGCCGGTTTATGCTGTCTCGGCCGGCCAAGGACCCCTCCGGTTCCCCCGGGAATCGACCGATCCGCCGTCCCATGAAACTTCGGCGGGGCTGTGGACCCACGGGAGCCAGAGATGATGATTTTCAACATCGATTACGCCGAAAACGCTTATGGAAACCAACGACAAGGGTGACCTTCGCTCGACCTGGCTCATGTGCCATGATGTACTGACGGCGCTGCGCCGGATCATTCAGGCCATGGACCTCCATTCCCGGGACCTGCTCCGCCGCTACGGTATCACCGGTCCCCAATTGATTCTGCTCTATGAAATTTCAGCCTTCGGGGAGATCACGGTGAGCGCCCTGGCCCGGGCCACCAGTCTGAGCCAGGGGACGGTGACCAACATCCTGGTCCGCCTGGAGAAGCGGAACCTGGTGACCCGGCACCGGTCCGAGACGGATCGGCGGCGGGTCTACGTGAAGACCACCCCCGCCTGTGACGAACTCCTGGCCTCCGCGCCCTCCCCCATGCAGGAGACCTTTGTCCGGCGGTTCTCGAAACTCGAGCCCTGGGAGCGCCACATGATCCTGGGGGCCGTCCAGCGGCTCGCGGGGATCATGGGGGAGGGCGGTATGAAGGACTCCGCTCCCGAGCAAGAGGACCCAAAAGACAATGGGACAATTGGAGATGGATCGGAGGAATCGGCCTAACCCCAGGTTACGGAGGCGAGGATAACCCATGTGCGGCATCTGTGGAGAGATCGGATATGGAGCGGGGACGGCCCATCCGGGGGCCGTGGCGGCCATGATGGCGGCCATGGCCTCCCGTGGGCCCGACGCCGGAGGGATGCACCAGCAGGGGGGGGCGATCTTCGGCCACCGCCGGTTGAAGATCATCGACCTGAGCGAGAGGGCCCAGCAGCCCATGGTGGACAGCGAACTGGGGTTGAGCATCGTCTACAACGGCGCCATCTACAACTACCCGGAACTTCGGGACGCCCTTTCCAAGAAGGGGTACGCCTTCTTCTCCACCGGCGACACCGAGGTGATCCTCAAGGCCTACCATGCCTGGGGGCAAGCGTGCGTGGAACGGTTCAACGGTATGTTCGCCTTCGCCGTCCGGGAGCGGGACACCGGGAAGGTCTTTCTGGCCCGGGACCGGCTGGGGATCAAGCCGCTGTACTATTCCCAGAGCCCCGGCCGGTTCCGGTTCGCGTCCACCCTGCCGGCGCTGCTGGCCGGCGGCGACGTGGACACCCGGATCGATCCGGTGGCCCTCCACCATTACATGACCTTCCATTCCGTGGTCCCTCCGCCCTTTACACTCCTAAAAGGGGTCCGGAAGCTCCCGCCGGCCACCACCATGACCGTGGAGCCGGACGGCGGAACGAGCCGGCGCGCCTATTGGGGCCTCGATTTCGGCCCCGGGCGGGAGGAGCGGGGATACGGGATCAGGGAGTGGCGGGAGCGCCTCCACCACGAACTCGACCAGGCCATCCGACGCCGGCTCACGGCGGACGTGCCGGTGGGGGTCCTCCTGTCGGGGGGGCTCGATTCGAGCCTGGTGGTGGGCCTGCTCGCCCGGGCCGGGCAGACCGATTTGAACACCTTCTCCATCGGGTTCGAAAGCGTTGGGGGAGAGAAAGGGGATGAGTTCCAGTACTCCGACATCATCGCGGACCACTTCGGCACCCGCCACCACAAGATCCGGGTGGGGGCCGATCGGGTCCTGCCCTCCCTGGAGCGGTGCGTCCGGGCCATGAGCGAACCGATGGTCAGCCACGACTGCATCGGCTTCTACCTCCTCAGCGAAAAGGTTGCCGAGCACGTCAAGGTGGTCCAGAGCGGCCAGGGGGCGGACGAGATCTTCGCCGGGTACCACTGGTATCCGCCCATGATGGACAGCCGGGATCCGGTGGCCGACTATGCGCGGGTCTTCTTCGACGGGGACCACGCGGCGTTCGCGCGGGCCGTGGACGGCTCCCTGGTGGGGGAGGATCACAGCCTGGCCTTTGTGACCGATCACTTCTCCCGTCCAGGGGCCCAAAGTCCGGTGGACCGGGCCTTGCGGCTCGACGCCACCGTCATGCTGGTGGATGATCCGGTCAAACGGGTGGACAACATGACCATGGCCTGGGGCCTGGAGGCGAGGGTCCCCTTCCTCGACCACGAGCTGGTCGCCTTCGCGGCCCGGATTCCGCCGGAGCTGAAGGTGAAGGGGGATGGCAAGTTCGTCCTCAAGGAGATGGCGCGCCGGGTGATCCCCGCCGAGGTCATCGATCGGCCCAAGGGGTATTTTCCGGTTCCGGCCCTCAAGTACCTGCGCGGCGAGTATCTCGAGTTCGTTCGGGAGGTCCTCCACCAACCCGCCGCCCGAAGGCGCGGGATCTTCAACCCGGCCTATGTGGAGGCGCTGATCCGGGACCCGGAGGAGCATATCACCCCTCTGAGGGGCTCGCGGCTGTGGCAGGTGGCCCTGCTGGAATACTGGATGCAGGTCCACGGGATCTGAACCAAAGGAGGTATGACATGACCAAACGGCACGACAGGGGGCATCGATTGGACCGATCGGCCCAACCCTCCCTGCGCAATTGGAAAGAGCCGGCCATGCCCGACCGGGATCGGATGCGGTCCGATGTCCACATCGACATGGGATGGGGACGGCTGATCTTCGGCCAGACGTTTTTCGACATCGGGCGTCTGGCCGAGACCCTCCTCCAGGAAGCCGACGGAAAAAGGGACATCTGCCTCTACCTGCGGGATCCCCACGTTCTGCTCTCCCTGGCCCCCCAGGACCTCTTCCTCGATCCCTCCCACACCTTCCGCCTCTGGTCCCACTACTATCGGCCGGAGGGCGAACGGTCCCACGCGTATACGGTGCGCCGGATCAGTACCTTGGCGGACGCGGAGGAGATCAACCGCATTTACGCGGCCCGCCACATGGTCGCCTGTGATCCCGCCTTCATGGTGGGTCGGTACGCCAACAGGCTGAGGACCTATCTGGTGGCGGAGCGGGGCTCCGACAAGAAGATCGTGGGGACCGTCACCGGCGTCGACCACGTGGAGGCCTTCGATGATCCCGAGAAAGGGTCGAGCCTCTGGTGCCTGGCGGTGGATCCCCAGGCCACGGCGCCGGGGGTGGGGGAAGGGCTCGTACGGCGTCTGGTGGAGCACTACTTCGCCCGGGGCCGGGCCTTTGTGGACCTGTCGGTGATGCACGACAACCATGAGGCCATCAGCCTCTACGAGAAGCTGGGGTATCAGCGGGTGCCGGTCTTTTGCGTGAAGCGGAAGAACCCGGTAAACGAACCGCTTTTCGTGCCGCCGCTGCCGGAATCGCGCATGAACCCCTACGCCAGGATCATCATCGACGAGGCCCGGCGCCGGGGGATCGGGGTGGAGATCATCGACGAGGAATACGGCTACTTCCGTCTTCGACACGGGGGGCGATCGGTGATCTGCCGGGAGTCCCTGAGCGAACTGACCTCCGCCATCGCCATGAGCCGGTGTGATGACAAACGGCTCACCCACCGGGTCCTCCGGAACGAGGGGCTCCGGGTCCCGGAACAGTATCCGGCCGGCGGCCCGGTAGAAAACCAGACGGCCCTGGACACCTGCGGACAGCTGGTGGTCAAGCCGGCCCGGGGGGAGCAGGGGGCCGGGATCAGCGTGGACGTCCGCGACGAAGCCGGGCTCGCCTCCGCGGTGGCGTCGGCCCGGGAGGTCTGCCGGGATGTGATCCTGGAGGAGTTCGTGGAGGGGGAGGACCTGCGGGTGATCGTCATCGACTATGAGGTGGTGGCCGCGGCGGTGCGCCGTCCCCCGGTCCTGACCGGAACCGGGCGGCATACCATCGAGGCGCTCATCGAAAAGTACAACCGTCGGCGGGCGGCGGCCACCGGCGGCGAGAGCCGGCTTCCGATGGACGAGGAGACCCGCCGGTGCCTCAAGCTGCTGGGCCATGACCTGGACACCGTCCTGCCGGAGGGCGAGAGCATCATGGCCCGAAAGACCGCCAACCTCCATACCGGCGGGACGATCCACGACGTGACCGCCCGTCTCCACCCCGATCTGGCCGAAGCCTCCCGGCGGGCGGCCCGGGCCCTCGGGATCCCGGTGGCCGGGCTCGATCTCCTGGTGCCCGACGTGGAGAAGCCCTCCTACGTCATCGTGGAGGCCAACGAACGCCCGGGGCTGGCCAACCATGAACCCCAACCCACGGCGGAGCGGTTCATCGACCTCCTCTTTCCCCAGACCGCCGCCTGACATCGAACGTCCGAGCCCAATGGAAGAGCGCGCATGAAGATCCTGGAAATCGACGAGGAGTATCTGAAGGGCACGCTGATCAAGCTGCTCAACATCCCCAGCCCGTCGGGGTATTCGGACGAGATCGTCCACTTCGTGGGCGGGGAGCTGGACCGGATGGAGATTCCGTTCAGCGTCACCCGCCGGGGCGCCATCCGGGCCACCATCCACGGGAATGATGATTCCGTCTACCGGGCGGTGGCCTCCCATCTCGATACCCTCGGCGCCATGGTGGTCCGGATCAAAGAGAACGGGAGGCTTGCCGTGGCCCCCATCGGCACCTGGTCGAGCCGGTTCGCCGAGGGGGCCCGGGTCACCATCTTCGCAGACGGCAAGCCGCACCGGGGAACGGTGCTCCCCCTCAAGGCGTCCGGCCATGCCTACGGCGACGAGGTGGACCGGCAGCCGGTGAGCTGGGAGAACCTTGAAGTGCGTGTGGACCACCGGAGCGGCACCGGGGAGGATCTCGTCTCCGACGGCTTCGACGTGGGGGATGTGGTCGCCTTCGACGCCACCCCGGAGGTCACCGCCAACGGGTTCATCAACGCCCGTCACCTGGATGACAAGGGGGGCGTGGCCGCGGTGCTGGCCCTCCTCCACGGTCTGGTGGAAGCAAAGGTGGACCTCCCCGTGAGCTGTTATTTTCTTTTTACCATCTTCGAGGAGGTGGGGGTGGGGGCGTCGGCCGTTCTCCACGGGGACGTCGCCGAGATGGTCACCATCGACCATGCGCCGGTGGCTCCGGGGCAGAACACCTCCGAATTCGGCGCCACCATCGGGATGATGGATCAGAGCGGCCCCTTCGACTACCATCTGAGCCGCAAGCTGGGAAGGCTCTGCCTCAACCACGGCATCGAGTACACCAAGGATGTGTTCAAGTTCTACCGTTCGGACCTCGCCTCCGCCATCGAAGCCGGCAACGACACCCGGACCGCGCTGGTGGGGTTCGGTGTGGACGGCTCCCACGGATATGAGCGGACCCATCTTTCCTCCCTGATGTCGGTGAGCCGGTTGATGGGCCTTTACATCCAGACCGCCCCCACGTTCCTGCGGGACAAGGACGGGATTTCGAGCCTGAACGGTTTCCCGAGGCAGCCGGGCAGGGCGGTGATTCAGATCAAGACCTGATGCCGCGCCCCGGGCCGATGGCCGGCGATGTCGGGCACGCGCTTCACATTTGGGCTTGACATTACATTGAATTCAATGTAATGTTACTCATTTTGGAGCACGGGAGATGTTGCCGTTCCTTAGCCCCGGATCGACTGTATTCGCGCTGATACGGACCACGCCCGCCCCTGGGCCCATGTTCGGTAAAGGTTCGCCAGAGATAAAAAAATCGAAGGATTCCCCGGTGGTGCTTCGGGCCGGTGTGACATGTTTCGGTGGATGGGCGGCAGGACGGGCGCGGCGGAAACCGGTGGCGGTGGCGAGCGGCGATCCTTTGAACAAGATTGACTTTTTTACGAACCCTGACACGGCCCCTTTTCCCGAACGGACGTCGCCAGCGCCCCTGAAATCCATTTCCACGGCTGTTATACGAATGAGGTAGAAGATGACGCACAAAATCGAGGTGAAGAACCTGTACAAGGTTTTCGGTCCCCATCCCGACAAGGCCATCCGGATGATCGAGGAGGGCCGTACCAAGGATGATATCATGGCCGAGATCAAGCACGGGGTCGGGGTGGCCGACGCCTCTTTCTATGTTAAGGAAGGGGAGATTCTGGTGGTCATGGGGCTCTCTGGCTCGGGAAAATCGACCCTGGTCCGGTGCCTCAACCGTCTCATCGAGCCGAGCGCCGGCAAGGTCTTCGTGAACGGCGAGGATGTGACCCAGCTGAGCCCGGACGACCTGCGCCAGTTCCGCCAGAAACACCTCTCCATGGTCTTCCAGAACTTCGCCCTCTTTCCCCACCGGACCGTGCGCCAGAACACCGAATACGGCCTGGAGATCCAGAAGGTCGACCCGGAAACCAGAAAGGAGCAGGCCCTCAAGGCCCTGGATCAGGTGGGGCTCTCCGGATGGGAGGATTCTTACCCGGCCCAACTCTCCGGCGGCATGCAGCAGCGGGTGGGCTTGGCCCGGGCTTTGGCCCTGAATGCCGACATCATGCTCATGGACGAGGCCTTCAGCGCCCTCGACCCGCTGATCCGCAGGGACATGCAGGACGAACTGCTCTCCCTCCAGGACAAGATGCAGAAGACCATCGTCTTCATCAGCCACGATCTCGACGAGGCCCTGAAGCTGGGGGATCGCATCGTGCTCATGAAGGACGGGTTCATCGTTCAGGAGGGGACCGCCGAGGAGATTCTCACCAACCCCGCCAATGACTACGTGGCCAAGTTCGTGGAAGAGGTGGATATGTCCAAGGTGCTGACCGCCGAATCGGTGATGCTCAAACCCATCGAGCGGGCCTACTTCAACACCGACGGACCCCGGGCCGCCCTTCGGAAGATGGAACACGCCAAAATCTCCTCCATTTTTGTCCGGAAGGACAAGAAGCTGGCCGGCATGGTGACCGCCGCGGAGGCGGCCGAGGCGGCCGAGCGGGGGGAGAAGAGCCTGGAGGGCATCCTTCGGCAGGATTTCCACCGGGTCATGCCGGATACGCCGGCCAACGAGCTGTTTCCGCTTCTGGCCGCCACCAGCTTCCCCCTGGCCGTGGTGGACGAAGATGACCGGTTGATCGGGGTGATCATCAAGGGCTCGCTGCTGGCGAAGCTCTCGGAAAAACGACTGAAGGAGATGGAAAAAGAGAAGGAGACAGCCTAATGGAAAACTTCAGCATACCGATCGGCGAGGCGATCGAGGGCACCATCGAATTTCTGGTGGACAATTTCGCCTTCCTCACCAAGGCCTTTTCGGAGGTGACGGAAAACGGGATCGAGATCCTCGTGAACATCATGATGTTCTTCCATCCGGCCGTCCTCATCCTGATCTTCGCCGGTCTCGGCTACCTGATCACCCGGAAATGGGGGATCTTGGCCTTCATCATCGTCGGTCTCGGCCTGATCTGGAACATGGGGCTTTGGGATCCAACGGTGAGCACCATCGCCCTGGTGCTGATCTCGACGCTGTTCGCCATCATTCTCGGGGTCCCCCTGGGGATCTTCGCCGCCATCAACGGGATCTTCTACCGGATCGTCATGCCGATCCTCGACTTCATGCAGACCATGCCGGCCTTCGTCTACCTCATACCGGCCATCCCGTTTTTCGGGCTCGGCAAGGTGGCGGCCATCTTCTCCACGGTGATCTTCTCCATGCCGCCGGCCATTCGCCTGACCTGTCTGGGGATCAAACAGGTGCCCAAGGAGCTGGTGGAGGCCGCCGACGCCTTCGGGAGCAACAAGTGGCAGAAGCTGTTCAAGTTGCAGCTTCCCATCGCCACCCCCACCATCATGGCGGGGATCAACCAGACCATCATGCTCGCCCTCTCCATGGTGGTGATCGCGGCCATGATCGGCGCCAAGGGCTTGGGCGGGGAAGTCTGGAAGGCGATCCAGCGGCTCCAGCCCGGCAAGGGCTTCGAAGCCGGCATCGGCATCGTCATCGTGGCCATCATCCTCGACCGGATCATGCAGCGGGTGGGGGACAAGAGCAAAACATAGTTTCGGGGCCATTCTTGATCCGTCTGTTCTGGTTTCACGGGAAGGCCTTGAAACCGAAGGGAAAACTCATCAATTATTTCAACGCAAGTCAAGGAGGAACATCATGAAAATGCGGTTGTTTATCGGAGTACTGGTCTGTTCGTTCCTGTTTATGGGCTCGGCGCTGAACGCCGCCGCCGCCGACAAAGAGGTGGAACTCGCGTACGTGGAGTGGTCCTCGGAAGTGGCCAGCACCAATGTGGTCCGGGCCGTGCTCCAGGAGAGGATGGGGTATGACGTGGAGATCACGCCGGTGAGCGCGGCCGCCATGTGGCAGGCCGTCGCCTCGGGCGACGTGGACGGAATCGTGGCCGCCTGGCTGCCCACCACCCACGGCCATTACCTGGAGAAGGTCAAGGCGGATGTGGCCGACCTCGGCCCCAACCTGGAGGGGACCCGGATCGGTCTGGTGGTTCCCGCCTATGTGACCATCGACTCCATCGGCCAGATGAACGCCCAGGCGGACAAATTCGACGGCAAGATCATCGGCATCGACCCCGGGGCCGGGATCATGTCCACCACGGAGAAGGTGATCGAAGCCTACAATCTGGATAAGATCACCCTCATGGAGGGCAGCGGCGCCACCATGACGGCGGTCCTGAAGGACCGGATCGGAAATGACGAATGGGTCTGCGTCACCGGATGGACCCCCCACTGGAAGTTCGCCAAATGGGATCTGAAATACCTCGACGATCCCAAAAAGGTCTACGGCGGCACCGAGTACATCTCCACCATCGTGCGCAAGGGGCTGGACAAGGACATGCCCGAGGTCTACAAGTTCCTCGACAACTTCAAGTGGTCCCCCGAGGACATGCAGCAGCTCATGGTCTGGAATACCGAGGGCGGAGAGCCCTACGACAACGCCAAGAAGTGGATCCAGGAGAACAAAGAGAAGGTCGATAAATGGATCCCCTAGCCGGTTGACCGACGCCGCCGGCGTTTCGCATTGAGTACGGGGGGCTCCCTTGACGGGGGCTCCCCGTTTTTTTATGGAAAGCTGATAAGCCGATTCGATCTATAGGTCGTTGTGGATTACAGGTTACTGCTGGGTCCGGCGATAGCCGGCCGGTGGAGGGCTTATAAACTCCGCCATACGATTATTGGGAGGCTGAACTGAAGGTATTTTCATCATTTCCAAAAGGATCGGTTTGTGATCCGGACCAGGCAGTCACCGCGGGCATGGGCCGCAGGTTGACATGCAGCTGAAAAATATCGGGTCTGGCATAATGACCCGGCGCATCCAGGTCATACTTGCCGCCGATGATCAGGCCAAGGTCCAGGTCGGCAGTCAAAATGCACGGTCCGTCAAAGTCGGGGCCGGCGAGAATCTGGCCCATCGGGTCGATAATGCAACTGCCGCCGCGCATCATTACAGTTTCCGGGTCATCACCCTGAATGGGTTTGCTGTCCATCGGATAGTCACTTCGAAGGACATGCTGACAGCAGCTCAAAACAAAACATCGACCTTCAAGAGCGATATGCCGCATGGTGGGCAGGTTGGTTTCACGGTCGTCGGCGGTGGGGGCGAGATAAAGCTGGATGCCTTGCGAGTACATGTACATTCTCAACATGGGCATATAGTTTTCCCAGCAAATCACCGCGCCGATCTTTCCGATTTCGGTGTCAATGACCGGCATGGTCGAACCGTCGCCAAATCCCCAAATCAGACGCTCCATGGCCGTAGGCATCAGTTTGCGGTGTTTACCTAACAGGCGACCTTGGGAGTCGAAAAAAAGGGCGGTGCAATAAAGCGTGCCCCCATCGCGTTCCATGACGCCGATGACCAGGTGCAACCCCGCGGATTTCGCCGCTTGCCCCAAGGCCTCGGTTAGCGGACCGGGAACCTCGATGGCGCCTTCAAAATATCGTCGGAAGTCCTGCCTGCCCTCGGGCAGGCGTACGCCGACTCTGGCCCCGAAGTCCCACCCTTTAGGGTACCCGGAGATAAACGCCTCCGGGAAAAGGACAAGTTTGGCGCCTTTTTCGGCGGCTCTTCGAGTCAGATCCCCCACTTTGTCCACAGTGGCTACAGGGTCGAAGATTATCGGAGAATCCTGAACCACGGCAACTCGCAAATTATCAGCCATTCATTCCTCCTTGTGAATCACACACAGGGCAGCTTAAAGTCGATTTATCATTGCTCGGATGGGCCGTTTCCGTTGGTGATCAGGTCGCACCTTTAAATCATAAGGTACTTGCTTTTGATATTCGGTTGGCTCTCCAACTCTTCAATCGTCCCTTTAAATTTGACCCGACCCCCTTCAATTACATAGGCTCTGTCAGCCACATCGGTTGCGAACGCAAGATTCTGCTCTGCAAATAAAATGGCCAGCCCCAGTGATTTGAGATGTTTGATTTGACGCGAAAGCTCCTGTACAACTACCGGAGCAAGCCCTTCCACGGGTTCATCCAGCAATAAAAGGTCAGGGTTACCCATGAGCGTTCGGCCGCAGGTCAGCATCTGCTGTTCGCCGCCGGACAGATAACCGGCTATGTTATCGGCCAGCGGTTTCAGGGCCGGGAAAAGCTTGTAAATGCTTTCCAAGGTCCATGGCGCGATTTTGTCCGATATAGGAGGCTTGACGCCTAACTCAAGATTTTCCTGAACGGTCAGATCGGGGAAAACCAGCCGTTCGTCCGGGACGTAACCGATGCCGAGCCTGGCGATTCGGAAGGCGGCCAGCCCCCTCAGTTGGTTATCGCCATAACGTATAACCCCCTGACGCGCTTCGGCCAGCCCCATGATGGTTTTCAATGTGGTGGTCTTTCCCGCCCCGTTGCGGCCTAAAAGACAAACGCATTCTCCGTCTCTGATTTCCAGTGAAATTCCAAAGAGGATATGGCTTGTATCATAGAACGTGTGGACATCTTTTACAATCAGATGAGGCATCAGTCTTGCTCTCCGAGGTATATCTTCTGAACGGTGGGGTTCTGACGAACCTCCTCCGGCGCCCCCGTAAATAATATCTCTCCGCGGTGCAGCAGGGAAACTTTGCGGGCGTGATTGAAAACGACGGACATGTCATGCTCCGTGAACAGGATGGTGACTCTATACTCTGTGTTGAGCCGGTTGACCAACGCCATGGCGTCCAATGTTTCTTCCCGTGACATGCCGGCGGTTGGTTCGTCCAGGAGCAAGAGTTTGGGCCGACCGGCTAAGGCGATGGCGATTTCCAGTTTTTTTTTGTCGCCCTGGGAGAGTTCCCCGGCCATTACAGCCTTCCTGTCCAAAAGGCCGCACAATTCGAGTATTTCGCCGGTTTCGGCGGTTCCAGTGTTGCGGGCCAGTCGATATAGGTTTAAAACAAGGTTCCTTCTGGCCTGTACCGCCGAGCGGACATTTTCCCACACGGTGAGTTTGGTGAAAAT
>CAYSLC010000015.1:0-23901 GCA_964431545.1 uncultured Desulfobacteraceae bacterium
CCTCCAGCGGGAGGTGATCCACCGGGTGCGGGAGAAGGAGCTGGGGGAGAGCTGATCCCGGCCAGTGGGGACGCCGCCGCCTATCCAGGGCACCCGCCGTCCATGGGTTCCGTGGAGAAACAGGGGAATTGTTTGACAACGGATTGACGTGGGTGTAGTTAATTGAACCGATTTTTACCCTTATGATAAGGGATTTTGGGGCGGCCCGCTGTTTATGCCAGCTACCGAGGCCGATCACCCAGAAGGGGTGCCCGGGAAGGAGCATTGAACATGGCGACCATGAACTTCAACACCACCAACTCGACCTTCCGGCAGTTGATGGGCAACGGGTTGACCTACAAAGTTCCCCCTTTCCAACGCGATTACTCTTGGACGGAAGATGAATGGAACGATCTGTGGCAAGACATTCAGGGATTGTTCGAAACGGACGGGGAGCCGGCGCACTATCTGGGCTATTTAGTGCTGCAATCCTTGAATGACAAAGAGTTCCGCATCATCGACGGCCAGCAGCGCCTGACGACCATCAGCGTGATGATTCTCGCCGGCCTGGCACATCTTCAGGATCTGATCGCCTCGGGGCTGGATGCCGGCAACAACGCCAAACGCAAAGAACAGTTGCAGAACAGCTACATCGGCTATCTCGATCCGGTGAGTCTGATTCCCCGCCCGAAGCTCGAGCTGAATCGCCACAACAACCGGTTCTATCAAACCTATCTTGTGCCGCTGGAAAAACCGCCGCAACGGGGATTGAACGCATCCGAGCACCTGCTGCGGAAAGCCTTCGATGGGTTCAAGGAGAAAATCGAATCCCGCTGTGGAGCCACAAGTCGGAGCGGCCAATCCCTTGCGGCCTTTGTGGACGACCTGGTCGATAAGCTCTTTTTCACCGTCATCACCGTCACCGATGAACTCAATGCCTTCAAGGTGTTTGAGACCCTCAATTCACGGGGCGTCCGCCTGTCCGCCACCGATTTGTTGAAAAACTATCTCTTTTCGGTGATCAGCATGGCCAATCCCCATGAAACCGAGCTGAAATCCCTTGAAGAGCGGTGGGAACGGATTGTGGGATTGCTCGGAAGCGAAAGCTTTCCGGAGTTCCTCCGGGAGTTCTGGAACAGCCGGAATAGATTGGTCCGAAAATCCGACCTTTTCAAGACCATCCGAAAGCGGATCGCCACCCGCGAGACGGCGTTCGGTTTGTTGAGGGATTTGGATCGGTCGGCCGCCGTTTACGCCGCATTGCGCGACCCCCAGGATGCGATATGGACCCCCGAAGAAAGGCACGCCCTCGAACAGCTTCTGATGTTCAACGTTCGCCAGCCCCATGCCATGTTGATGGCCTGCCACAGCCGGTTTTTGGAACAGGACCGCGGCGGGTTCGCCCGCATTCTCGTGGCCGTCGCGGTTCTGTCGTTTCGCTACAACGTCATCTGCAATTTACAAACCCATGAGCAGGAGCGCCATTACAACGACATCGCCTGGAACGTCTCGGATGGACGGTATGCGAGGCCTCGGCAGGTGATCGATGCGCTGCGGGATCTGTATCCGGATGACGCCCATTACAAGACGGCGTTTACGGGCAAAGAATTGCGCACCACCAACAGCCGCAATAAAAAGGTTGCGCGGTACATCTTGTTTGAAATCGAGCGTCAGCGTTCCGGCCAAGATTTTGACTTTGAAAGCGCCGCCTACAGCATCGAGCATATCCTTCCGGAACACCCGTCCGATGCCTGGTCCCATATCGAGGAATCCAAGCAGGACCGCCTGATCTACCGACTCGGAAATATGACGCCCCTGGAAACGGCCCGAAACCGGGAGGTCGGCAATGCGGATTATGCCGCCAAGCGGACGGTTTATGAACAAAGCGCGTTCCGGATCACCCGGGCGGTCGCCGAACACTACGATGTGTGGGACGAGCGGAAAATCGAGTCGAGACAAAAACGGATGGCCGACGTCGCCGCAGGTATCTGGCGGATCGAATTTGGAGGTTGATTCAGGCCTCCCCCAGATCCTCGATCGCCTTTCGGATCACCCGGGCGCTGGCGGAGAGGGCCTCCTGTTCGGAATCCTCCATGGCCGTGAGGGGGAAATCGGCCATGACGCCGTCGCCGCCCACCAGGTGGGGCATGGAGACCGACACGTCCGAGACGCCGGCCACCGTCTTCATGGGGGTGGTGACCGTGAGGATGGATCGCTGGTCGTGGAGGATCACGTCGGCGATCTTGGCCAGGGCCGCGCCGATGCCGTAGTAGGTCGCCCCTTTGCCGTTGATGATCCGGGCCGCGGCGTTCCGGACACCGCCGTCCACCTCTTGCCGGTCCTTCTCCTCCAGGCAGATCCCCTGCCGGTCGCAATACTCGTCGAGCTTTACGGCGCCGATGCGCACCAGGGACCAGACCAGGACCTCGGAATCGCCGTGCTCCCCCACCACGTAAGCGTGGACGTGGGGGGCGTCGACCCCCAGCCGGTGGCCCAGAAGGGAGCGGAACCGGGCGGTGTCCAGGGTGGTGCCGGAGCCGAAGACCCGGGACGCCGCCAGTCCGGACTCACCGGCATACCGGGCCGCCAGGTGGGTCATGATGTCCACCGGATTGGTGGCCACCACCAGGATGGTGTCCCCGGCGTGTTTCAGGATGCTGGGCACCACCTCCCGGAAGACCGCGGCGTTGCGCTTGAGCAGGTCGAGCCGGCTCTCCCCCGGCTTCTGGGAGACCCCCGCGCTGATCACCACCAGCCGGCACCCCTTGAGGTCCTCGTACTGTCCGCCGCGCACGGTCAGGGGGTTGGAGAAGGGGACCGCGTGGTTGAGATCATCCACCTCCGCCTGGACCCGTTCTTCGTTCTTGTCCACCAGCACGATCTCCCGGCCGATGCCGCTCATGATCAGGGCATAGGCGCCGGTGGACCCCACCATACCGCAGCCGACGATTCCGATTTTCATGGTTGTCCCTCCCTTTGTTTTATTGGATCTTTCCGTCCCGGTCTTCACGGCCCGATTCTAGATTCCGTACCGTTCCAAAAAGGTGAAAAAGAGCATGCCGAAGAGCAGAAAAAAGAGGATGGCGGTACTGTTCTCGATGCCGAGCCACTGGGGTATCGTCAGCTTGCCGAAATCGCCCTTCTCCAGGAACCCCCGATGTTGCAGTTTGGGGTAGATGAGGTTGGCGTAGAGGATGGCGCCGACGATCATGCCGCTCACCCCGCCGATGAGGGCGTCCAGGGAGCCCTGGCCCACGGCCCCGGCGGTGGTCCCCGGGCAGTAGCCGAGGATGGCCAGGCCGATCCCGAAGATGATGCTGCCCACCACGGTGGAGCCCACCGCGCCCGGCTTGACATGGAGTTCCACCCATCCCAGCCGCCGCATGAAATAGACTCCGACCATGCCCACCAGAATCGCGGTGAGCATCACCTTGATCACCGTGAAATCCTGAAAGATCAGTTGGCCGAAGATGGTCTCGTACCGTGTTACCTGGCTTTTCTGCAGGAAGAATCCGAAGGGGATCCCCATGAAAAACCCCAGGGCGAGTTGGGCTTTGCGATTCTGATACAGATCCTTGAGCATTGTCGTCCCTTTCCTGATTGGGTCATGATTCGGCTCAGGCGAGCGTGTAGATGATCAGCGCGGCAATGATTCCGCTGGAAAAAAAGCTTGCGATGGCCAGCCAGCCGCTGGCCGCCATCTGCAGGGTGCCGCTGATGCCGTGGCCGCTGGTGCATCCGCCGGCCCATCGGGCGCCGATGATCAGGACCACGCCGCCGATGAAGGCGACGATGATCCGGAGCACGGCGGAGCCGCCGAACATCCCCTCCCACATGGGCGGCACGCCCTCCCAGCGGAAATCGCCGGACAGCAGGGCGGAGAGAAGCGCGCCGACGATCAGGCCGGCCACCAGCATCCACTCCCAGTCGATCCTGGGGGGGAACTTCTGGTAATAGGCCTTCTCCTCCACCTTCTCCCCCTGGATCGGCTTCTGGATCATCCCGCTGGTCCGGGCGAACGCCGTGGAGACCCCCAGCGGATGGTTCGACAGAAGGAAGGCGAGCCAGCTCAGGATCCCGATGCCGATCCCCGCGGCATATGGGGACCATCGTCTCCGGGTCAACGGGTTGGCGGCGTCCTCCAGGGCGGCCGGAAGATTCCGACGGATCTCCGCCGCGACGGCCGACACCGCGGCCTTGTCCTCTTGTGCCAGCGCCGGATCGCTGTTCCAGAGCAGATAGCCGGTGAAGACCGCGCCGATCAGAATCGAAACCCCGGTGGCCAGCAGCAGTTTATACCATACTCGAAATCCCATCATAAAGTCCCCTCTCTCGGGTCGGGCGGGGTTAGGTGGAGATGTCGCATCCGATCGCCTTGCAGGCCGCCATGGAGCCCAGGCAGTTTTCCACCGTTTCGAAGCCGTTGTCCTTGAGGATGGAGGCGGCGATGATGGCGCGCTTGCCGCTTCCGCAGAAGGTGACCACCGGCCTGTCCCTGGGGATCTCCTGGAGCCGGTCGGGCAGGTAGCCCAGGTAGAGGTGTGTGGCGCCCTTCAGGTGGCCGGTTTCGAACTCCTCTTTCTGTCGGACATCCAGCAGCGTAAAATCCCGGTCGGCGTCGATCCGCTCTTTGAGATCCCCGGCATAGAGCGACGGGATGGTGTCGTATTTCCGTCCCGAGGTCTCCCAGGTGTGGAGCCCGCCGTCCAGATATCCGATCACCCGGTCATATCCGAGGCGGATCAGGTGACGGACCGCCTCGTCCACCTCGTTGCAGTGGCTGACCACCAGGGCGATATCCTTGTCGTATTCGAGGAACCAGCCCACATAGGCCGGGATCATCCCGGCCGGCATGGCCAGGGTTTGGGGGATGTAGGCGCCGGAAAACGCCTCCGGGCTCCGGATGTCGAGCACCCGCACCCCCCGGGCGATGAAGTCGGAGAACTCTTCATGGTTGCAGGGTTTGGGATCGGGAAGGGTGTCCATGGGGGGGGAGCCGTTCTGGTTGTACGCCTCCATTTTTCGAAAGTAGGGGGGCTGATAGTGTTCCTCGTTCACCTTGGCCTGGATGAAGGCGTCCCGGCTTTCCACCTGGAGGGCCGGGTTGTGCTTCCGTTCGTAGCCGAGGGTGGAGAACTCCCGCTGGGCCATGCCCGAGCCGCAGACCGATCCGGCGCCGTGGGCCGGATAGACCAGCACGTGGTCGCCCAGGGGCAGAAGCTTTTTGAAGATGCTGTCATGGAGCAGCCCCGCCACCTCTTCGGCCCGGTCGGGGAAGAAGTCGGTCCGGCCCACCTGGCCGATGAAGAGGGCATCGCCGGTGAAGACGCCGATGGGCTCTTCACTGAACGCCCGATCCGACAAGGCGATGGAGATGGACTCGTAGGTATGGCCCGGCGTCTTGAGCACCCGGAGCAGAATGTTCCCCAATTCAAAGGTGTCGCCGTCTCCCACCGGATTGCCGTACCCAAAGTCCGTGTCCTCTCCGTGGAAGATCCGGGCCCCGGTCCATCGGGCCAGATCCTGGGAGCCGATCACGTAGTCCTCGTTCCTGTGGGTCTCGAAGATATGGGTGATCTTGGCGCCCTCCTGGTAGGCGATGTCCATATAGATTCGGAAATCCCGCCTTGGATCGATCACCGCGGCCTGTTCGCCGTTGCCGATGATGTAGGAGAGATGGGCCAGTCCTTCGGATTTGATCTTTTCGAGAAACATGTCTCCTCCTTGTTCTTGAATCGAATGGCTCAATCGGGTCGCATCCGCTTTCGGGGCGCCGGCACACGGACCTCCGGCACAGCCGTCATGGGCATGCGGAGAGCATCGTCATCCATCATGGGACCATTTTATGGGGCGGGCGTCGGAATCGGTATGGAGCGGAGCCTGTATTCGCGGGATCGGAAAACAGTATTTCCCCATCCGGGAAACGGTAACGGTCGGGGGAGGGGATCGGCCGTCCGGGTACCGCGGCCGGCGGTGATACCGGTCGGACGGCCGTCGTCCCCGCTTTACTGTCATTCGGGTTTCAAAATACAGGGTAGTCCGTATTTACTTCGGTTTCCGGCGGGTGGTAGCGTGGTGGAAGCTATGGGATCGGCGGACCCGGCCGCCTTACCGGATGAAGAGAGCGGCGTCGCACCTCCTGAAGCCGCGCTGAATCGATAAAAGAAAGATGCTGTCGGAGGAATTCGGAAACATGGAAAAAGACCCCTTCGCATACCCCCTGGAAGAACTGGATAATACCGATGTCGACAAAGTCGGGGGAAAGAACGCCTCCCTGGGAGAGATGATTCGTGTCCTGAAAAGCCGGTCCATTCAGGTTCCCGACGGCTTCGCCACCACCGCCGCCGCCTACCGGGAGTTCATTGCCGGCAACGATCTCCAGCCCCGGATCGAAGAGATGCTGACGGATTTTCAGAAGGGAAAAAGGTCGATCGAGAAGACCGGCCAGTCGATTCGCCGGCTCTTTCTCCAAGCCGACTTTCCCGAGAAGATCGCCGGCGCCGTCCGGGAAGCCTACGGCAGGCTCTGCCGGAAATACGACCGCGACGATGTGGACGTGGCCGTGCGGAGCAGCGCCACCGCCGAGGATCTGCCCGACGCCAGCTTCGCCGGCCAGCAGGAGACCTTCCTCAACATCACCGGGGAGACGGAACTGTTGGACGCCTGCCGCCGCTGTTACGCCTCCCTGTTCACCGACCGGGCCATCGCCTACCGGGAGGAGAAGGGGTTCGACCACATGAAGGTCGCCCTCTCGGTGGGGGTCCAGAAGATGGTGCGGTCGGACAAGGCCGGTTCCGGGGTGATGTTCTCCATCGACACGGAGACCGGCTTCCCGGACGTGGTGGTCATCAACGGTGCCTGGGGGCTCGGAGAGAACGTGGTCCAGGGGACCGTGACGCCGGACGAATACCGGGTTTTCAAGCCGCTGCTCGACGGGGAGGGGCTCGAACCGATCATCGAGAAGAGCCTGGGCGACAAGGAGAAGAAGATGATCTACGCCAAAGGGGGCGGCGGCACCGTGCGAAACGTGGATACCAAGAAGGCCGAGCGGCGGCGCTTCGTGTTGACGGACCCGGAGATCCTGACCCTGGGACGTTGGGCCCGGGACATCGAGGAACACTACCAAAAGCCCATGGACATGGAGTGGGCCAAGGACGGCGACACCGATCAGCTTTTCATCGTCCAGGCCCGGCCCGAGACCGTCCAGTCCCGGAAGGGGGGCGGCAGGCTGAAACAGTACCGGTTGAAGGAGAAAGGGAATCTGTTGGTGGAGGGGCTGAGCATCGGCGCCGCCGTCGCCTCGGGGAAGGTCGCTCTGATCCGGAGCGCCGACGAGATCGATCGATTCGAGCCCGGATCGGTTCTGGTCACCGAAATGACCGACCCCGACTGGGTTACCATCATGAAACAGGCGGCCGGCATCGTCACCGACGCCGGCGGCCGCACCTGCCATGCCGCCATCGTGAGCCGGGAGCTGGGCATCCCCGCCGTGGTGGGGACCGGTGAGGCGACCGAGGTCCTCTCCGACGGCGACGAGGTGACCCTCTCCTGCGCCGAAGGGGACGCCGGCCGGGTCTACGAGGGGGTGCTCGACCATGAAACCCGGGAGGTGGATCTCGATTCCCTGCCGGAGATCCGGACCCGGATCATGATGAACATGGCCAGTCCCGGCGCCGCCTTCCGGTGGTGGCGGCTCCCGGCCGCCGGCATCGGCCTGGCCCGGATGGAGTTCATCATCAACAACATCATCCAGGTCCACCCCATGGCGCTGATCCGGTATGACGACCTGGAGGACAAGGAGGCCAGGAAGAAGATCCGTGAACTCACCCACGGTTTCGAGGAGAAGAGCGAGTATTTCGTGACCCACCTGGCCCTGGGCATCGCCAAGATCGCCGCCTCCCAGTACCCGGCGCCGGCCATCGTCCGGATGAGCGACTTCAAGACCAACGAATACGCCGATCTCATCGGCGGAGAGGCCTTCGAACCCCGGGAGCACAACCCCATGCTCGGGTTCCGGGGGGCCTCCCGCTACTACAGCGACCGGTACCGGGAGGGGTTCGCCCTGGAGTGCCGGGCCATCAAGCGGGTCCGGGAGAAGATCGGTCTCGACAACGTCGTGGTGATGATCCCCTTCTGTCGCACCGTGGCCGAGGCGGACCGGGTCCTCCGGGTGATGGCGGACAACGGATTGATCCGCGGGGAACACGGCCTGGAGGTCTACGTCATGTGCGAGATCCCCGCCAACGTGATCCTGGCCGAGGCCTTTGCCGAGAGGTTCGACGGGTTCTCCATCGGATCCAACGACCTTACCCAGCTCGTGCTGGGAGTCGACCGGGACTCCAGGGATCTCGCCCACCTCTTCGACGAGCGGGACGAGGCCGTCAAACGGTTCATCGAACGGCTCATCATCGAGGCCCACAAGAAGGATCGGAAGGTGGGGATCTGCGGCCAGGCCCCCAGCGACCATCCCGAGTTCGCCGCGTTCCTGGTGGAGGCCGGCATCGACACCATCTCTTTGAACCCCGACAGCGTGGTGGACGTGATCCGCCACGTGGCCGAGGCGGAAGGGGCGTCTTGAGCGGCGGGGCCATCCGGTTGAAGATCCTGCTGCCGACCCGGGTGTTCGCCGATGAGCGGGTCTCCAAGGTGAACGCCGAGGGAAAAGACGGCCACTTCTCCCTGCTGCCGCGCCATGTCGACTTCGTCTCCTCCCTGGTGCCGGGGATCCTCTCCTACGAGATCGCCGACACCGGGGAGGAGATCCATGCCGCCGTGGACGAGGGGACGCTGGTCAAGCAGGGGGCGACGGTCTGGGTTTCGGTCCGGGACGCCATACGGGGTCCGGAACTGGGGCAACTGCGGCAGGCGGTGGCCGACCGGTTCCAGGGCCTCGACGAGCGGGAGCGGACCGTCCGTTCGGCCGCGGCGAAGATCGAAGCCGGGTTTGTCCGGCGGTTCCTGGAGATCCAGCGGCGTGGTTGAACAGAAGAAAACCGGACGGGATCCCTCCAAAACGTTTCTGGAGGAGGTCTCCGCCAAGGAGCGCCGAAAGCTCCGGGCGAAGGGGGAACGGGACCAGGGGGTCTGGTTCGGCCTCGGGATGTTCGGCCTGGTGGGGTGGTCGGTGGCCATCCCCACGGTCATCGCCATCGGCATCGGCGTATGGATCGACAAGACCTGGCCGAGCCGGTATTCATGGACCCTGATGATGGTCTTCATCGGCGTGGCGGTGGGCTGCCTCAACGCCTGGTTCTGGATCAAGCGGGAGAGCCGCCGCGGCCAAGGGAGGAACCAAGGATGATTCCGGAAATCAACTTTATCGGTACCATCGCCGGAACGGACCTCGACGGTATGGGGCTTCTGACCGCTTTCGCGGCGGGGGTCGCCGTGGGCGCCTTCTATTTCGCCGGCCTGTGGTGGACGGTCCGGCGGATGGCCGGGGGCGGGGGGCCCCTCTTCGCCGCGGCCAGCTTCCTGATACGGGCGGCCGTGGCGCTTCCGCTCCTCTACTATTCCGCCGGCGGACGGTGGGAGGGGATCTTGACGGCCACCCTCGGATTCCTGGGGGCCAGAAGCCTCTTCGTCCGCGGGATCGGGCGGGTGGGTCCGCGCCTCTCCCCGGAGACCGGAGGCCGGCCGTGAGCTTCATGGACATCCGGGACATCTCCCCGGACCAGGTGGTCTTCTGGTCCTGGCGTTTCGTGGAGATCAACGCCACCCTCGTCTTCACCTGGGCCGTCATGATCCTCCTGGTGCTGGGATCGATCCTGATCACCCGGAACCTGTCGGAGGATGTCCGCCTGAGCCGGTGGCAGAACCTGCTGGAGATCATCATCAATTCCATGCGGGACCACATCCGGGACATCAGCAATCAGCGCGCCGGGCGGTATCTGCCCTTTGTGGGGACCCTGTTTCTTTTCATCGCCGTCTCCAACCTCCTTACCGTGGTGCCGGGGTTCGAGTCCCCGGCCGCCTCCCTCTCCACGACGGCGGCCCTGGCCATCTGCGTCTTTGTGGCGGTGCCGGGGTACGGCATCCTCCGGAAAGGGGTGGGCGGTTATCTGAAACACTACATCCAGCCGACCATCTTCATGCTCCCCTTCAACATCATGGGGGAACTCTCCCGGACCCTGGCCCTCGCCGTGCGGCTCTTCGGCAACGTCATGAGCGGGTCGAAGATCGTGGCGATCCTCCTGGCCATCGCCCCCCTGGTGCTGCCGGTGGTCATGCAGCTTCTGGGGCTGCTCACGGGGCTGATCCAGGCCTATATCTTCGCGGTGCTCGCCATGGTCTACATCGCCTCGGCCACCCAGGCCCGGGAGGAGGAGGAGCAGGCCCAGCGGAACCAGACGGAACATTCCGAGAAAGGAGAAGCACAATATGGATAGTCTCACATTGATCGGCATGGTCTCGGCCATCACCGCCGGTCTGACCATCGCCATCGGGGCCATCGGACCGGCCATCGGGGAGGGGCGGGCCGTGGCCTCGGCCCTGACCTCCATCGCCCAGCAGCCGGACGAAACCAACACCATCACCCGGACCCTCTTCGTGGGGTTGGCCATGATCGAATCGACGGCCATCTACTGTTTTGTGGTCTCCATGATCCTGATCTTCGCCAACCCCTTCTGGAACCATTTTCTCTCACAGGCGGGAGGATAGGCCGTGCTCATCGACTGGTTTACCGTGGGCGCCCAGGTGCTCAATTTCCTGATCCTGGTGGGGCTGTTGAAGTATTTCCTCTACGACCGGATCATTTCGGCCATGGACCGACGGGAGGAGAAGATTCGATCCCGCCTGGAATCGGCCGAGGAGAAGGAGCGCGCCGCCCGTAAAGAGGAGGAGGCCTACCGGGAGAAGCGGAAGGAGATCGACGGGAAGAAAGAACAGATCCTCTCCGAGGCCCGGGACAAGGCCGAGGAGCGGCGGGGGAAGATGATCCAGGAGGCCCGCCGGGAGACCGAGGCCCTCCGGGAGAAGTGGCGGGACGCCCTGGAGCGGGAGAAAGCCGCGTTCGTCCGGGAGCTTCGGGATCTCACCGGCCGCCATGTCTATGAGATCGCCCGGCGGGCCCTTTCGGATCTGGCCGAGGCCGACGTGGAGAAACAGGCGGTCTCCGTCTTCCTCCGGCGGATCGAGGAGCTGGACGAATCCGGCCGGCGCCGGCTGGCGGCGGCCATGGAGAAGAACCGCGACCGGGTCCGGATCCGGAGCGGGTTCGATCTCTCCGCCGAACAGCAGGAGCGGATCACGGAGATGATCCGGTCCGTGTTGTCCGGGGAGGCGGCGGTCTCCTTCGAGGTGGTCCCCGAGCTGATCCTGGGGGTGGAGATCCAGGCCCCCGGCCACAAGCTCGCCTGGAACATGTCCGACTACCTCGACGACCTGGAGGCCCGGGCCGGCCAGGCCCTGGAGGCGGAGATCCGCAAAGGGGCGGAGGGCGGCCGGGAAGGGCGGCCGGCGAAACAGGACGCCTCTCGGCCGGGGAACGCGAGCGAGGCGGAGGCAAAGGCCGGGAGGGACGAGGATTCCCCCGTGGCGGAGCGGGAGGACGAGTCCGGGGCGGAAGCGGCAAAGAGGTCCACCGACGGGGACCGCGGAGGCGATGATGACCCCGGGGCGTGAGGACGCGGGGGGGATCCTGGACCGGACCTTCCGGGTCCTGGACGAGGTCCTGGAGGACCACCGGCCCGTCCCCGAGGTCCGGGAGGTGGGCCACGTGGACTACGCCGGCCACGGCATCGTTCGGGTCCGGGGCCTTCGGGGCGTGCGGTCCGAAGAGCTTCTGCGGTTCACCGGAGGGGTGGCCGGCATGGCCTTCAACGTGGATGAGACGGAGATCGGCGTCGTCCTGTTGGGGGAGAGCGGCCGGATCGGCGCCGGGAGCGAGGCCCGACCCACGGGGCGGGTGATGGAGGTGCCCGTGGGGGAGAACCTTCTGGGGCGGATCATCGACGCCAAGGGGGATCCCCTGGACGACGGCGGCCCCCTGGCCGGCGCCGAGCAACGGGCCGTGGAGCGTCCGGCCTGGGCCATCATGGACCGGGCGCCGGTGACCGTCCCCTTGCAGACCGGCATCAAGGTGGTGGACGCCCTCATCCCCATCGGCCGGGGCCAGCGGGAGCTGATCCTGGGGGACCGCCAGACCGGCAAGACGGCCGTGGCCGTGGACACCATCCTCAACCAGCACGGCAAGGACGTCCTGTGCATCTACTGCGCGGTGGGCAAGCGGGGCTCGGCCGTCGCCAAGGTGATCGCCGAGCTGGAGGAGCGCGGGGCCATGGACTATTCCCTGGTGGTGCTCGCCACCGAGGAGGACCCGCCGGGCCTCCAGTTCGTCGCCCCGTACGCGGCCGTGACCATGGGGGAATACTTCATGGAGCGGGGCCGGGATGTCCTGGTGGTCTTCGACGACCTGACCCGTCATGCCCGGGCCTACCGGGAGATGTCTTTGCTGCTGCGCCGGCCGCCGGGGCGCGAGGCGTATCCCGGAGACATCTTCTACGTCCACTCCCGCCTTCTGGAGCGGTCCACCCATCTGCGGAAGGAGCACGGCGGCGGATCGATCACGGCCCTGCCCATCATCGAGACCGAGGCCCAGAACCTGTCGGCCTATATCCCCACCAACCTGATCTCCATCACCGACGGGCAGATCTACCTCTCTCCGGACCTCTTCCAGCAGGGCAACCTGCCTCCCGTGGATGTGGGCAAATCGGTCTCCCGGGTGGGGGGGAAGACCCAGCTTTCCGCCTACCGGCGGGTGGCCGGCGACCTCCGCCTCTCCTACTCGCAGTTCGAGGAACTCGAATCCTTCGCCCGGTTCGGCACCCGCCTGGACGAGGAGACCCGAAAGACCCTGGAGCGGGGCCGCCGGGTCCGGGAGATCCTCAAGCAGCCCCAGTACGAGCCGATGCCGGTGAGCGAACAGATCGCCGTGCTGGTGGCGGTCAACGAGGGGGTCTTCGATTCCCTGCCCCTGTCGGATATCGGAGAGGCCGCCCGAAAGGTCCGGCGGGCCGTTGTGGAGGATCGCGCCGGGATCGTCGACAGGATCGAGGCGGGGGAGCCCCTCGGGGACGAGGACGCCGAAGCCCTCCTCGATACGGCCCGGTCGACGCTGGGGGTCGAGGCCGCCGAGGCGTCCGGCGGCGCGAAGGAAAAAGATGGAGACGCTTGAGAGTCTGAAGCGCCGGCTCCGGAGCACCGAGGATCTCCAGTCGGTGGTGCGGACCATGAAATCGCTGGCGGCGGTCAACATCCGGCAGTATGAACAGGCGGCCCGGGCCCTTTCCGACTATTTTCGGACGGTGGAGACGGGGCTCCAGGTGGTGGTCCGGAACACCCCGGGATCCTTTGTCCACGCGCGGACGGCGCCCATGGATCGGCTTCTGGGGGTCATCTTCGGCACCGATCAGGGGATGTGCGGCCCCTTGAACGAGCAGATCGTCTCCTTTGCCGAGGAGCGAATGGACCGGTCCGGGGTGGACCCGGCCGACCGGGATCTCCTGGTGGTGGGGGAGCGGGCGGATGCCCTGGTGGAAGCCGGGCGCCACGATGACCGCACGGTCTTCAACGTCCCCGGCTCGGTCTCCGGCATCACCCCGGTGGTCCAGGAGATGCTCATGGAGATCGAGGCGTGGGACGACCCCCGGCGGTCGGGCCATGTCTATCTGTTCTTCCACCGGCAGACCTCCGGCGCCGCTTCCGAGCCCCGGGAGCTTCATCTGCTGCCCGCGGACCGGGAATGGCTCGGCCGGCTCCAGGGGCGGCCGTGGGACTCCCGCTCGTTGCCCGTCTTTTCCATGGATCCGGACCGGCTCTTCTCGGACCTGATTCGGGAGTACCTGTTTTCAGGACTTTACCGGGCCTTCGTGGAATCGGCCGCCAGCGAAAACGCCAGCCGCCTCGCCGCCATGCAGGGGGCCGAGAAGAACATCTCCGAGCAGCTGGAGAGCCTCCGTTCCGACTACCACCGGCAGCGGCAGATGTCCATCACGGAGGAACTCCTCGACATCGTCGCCGGGTTCGAGGCCCTGGAATCGGCCTAGCGGCGGCGGGGCGGGCGGCGAATTTTGTTGTTGACGCACGGAAAAGGACAAAATATAATTATCTGTTTTTGACGTGGAGAGCCGGTTCGTTTTCACCACGGCCGGCCCGACTTCCAAGACCGATCGGAACCGCCGAGACCGGATCCGCGAGAAAGGTGTGGCAGCATCATGGACAGAAAACTGACATTTACCCTGGACCGGGATCCGGTCAACTTCACCCCGGACGGCAAGGTCTCCGTCCTGGACGCCATCCGTGCCCTGGGAGACACGGAACGCCCCGGCGTCCTCTGGGAAGAACTCAAGACCGAGCACCCCGATATCGCATCGCTCTGCGAGGAGTTCTCCTTCCAGGAGGATTCGCCCGAACCGGTGGTGGACAGCGACGGATGGGAGAAGATCCAGGTGCTCCTGTTCGAGTACGTCCTGGAGGAGATGTTGGCCGCCTCGTGATCCCTTCCGCCCTCCTTACGGCCGATCGGATTTGATGGCGCCGGCAAAGGTGGTTACTTTTATCCGACGGGCGGATGCCCCGGTATCCCCCGACCTTAAAGACCCCAACCAAAGGAGGCACCGACATGAAGGACGAACGCAATCTGCACCTCAAGGTCCAGGAGATGATCGACTGTTACGCCACCACCGATCCCCTCAAGGAGATGTCCGAGATCCAGACCGATTCGGACCAGGAGGAGGCGGCCATCAAGTGGCTGGCCCTGGCGGCCCTCCACGGCGTCAACGCCAACGCCAAGAAGATCTCCATCACCAAGGCGCCGGACGGAGAGGTGACCGTGACCGCCAAGTACCGCAAATCCGAGCTTCCCACCCCCGGCGCCGAGGTGAGCCGGCGGATCTTTTCGGACATCCGGGAGATCACCCACATCGAGGGCGAGGAGGGGAAGATGCCCCTCTCCCTGGGGATCCGGGACGCTTCTCTCCAGCTCCAGGTGAAGCTCAAATCGGAGGATGACGGGGAGAAGGTGACCCTCAAGTTCCCTGAATAGCCCCCCCTTCCCCCAAGACCCGGAGATCCCGCCGAGGGCCGCCGCGCCGGGGTCTCCGGGAAGTCCCGCCCCCCACCGGCGGAAAACGCCCGGTCAAAAAAAGACTTGAAAAAAGTCGCCGTTCCCTGCACTATGAACGGATCATCTGTACTCTAACCGGGTCGAGGCGACTCCGACACCCCCCAGGGAAAGAGCCGATGCCACTGGAAGATCCCACGGAAGCGGGTCCGCAAGCCCCCTCCAACCCCGAAAGCGACACCATCGACGCCGGGACCGAACCGTCGGCCGCGGCCTCCGGTTTCAGGTCCGCCAAGGTCCTCAAGATCCTCTTTCTGGTCTTCCTGGCTCTCCACATGCCCGTCTCCCTCCATTCGCCGCCGGACGAACAAAGACCGGCGAAGCTGGTCTTCCCCATCGACACCCTGCCCGACCACCTCTCCTTCCTGCCGGAGGCGCTCCGGTCCCAGGTCAGCTTCTGGGAGGAGCGGTTCGTCTCCCATTTTTTGGAGCCGTCCGTGGAGGAACTGTTTCCCTTTCCGGAGGATCTCCAACCCCAGGTGGCGTTCTGGAAGGAGATCTTCACCCGCTACACCCGCGGCCAGGTGGTCATCCACGATGACTGGTACCTGGACGTGATCTATGAGGTGGTGGACCTCGGCGAGGTCTCGGGATGGGACGGGGTCCGGGAGATCGTCGGCCGTCACCGGGAGCGCCTGGCGGACATGGCCGGGATCTGGGATACGCCGGAGCGGATGGACAGGGAACAACGCGCCCTCCGGGCCAAGTTCGACGGGGTCGCCGAGTCCCCCCGGTTTCCCGTCCGGGAGGCGGCCGGGCGGGTCCATGCCCAGTTGGGCCAGGCCGACAGCATGCGCCAGGGGGTGATCTTCTCCGGGGCGTACATCGAAAAGATCCGAAAGATCCTGGATGCCCATGGGGTGCCGCGGCAGCTCGCCTACCTCCCCATGATCGAGTCGGCGTACAACCCCTATGCCTACTCCTATGCCGGGGCCGCGGGCATGTGGCAGTTCATGCGGGCCACCGGAAAGCAGTTCGGGCTGACCATCAACCATCTGGTGGACGAGCGGCGGGACCCTCTGCTGGCGGCCCGGGCCGCGGCGAGGCTCCTGGCCCACAACTACTCCGTCCTCCGGTCGTGGCCCCTGGCCATCACCGCTTACAACTACGGCCTCCAGGGCATGCGAAACGCGGTGCGCCGGGTGGGCTCCGAGGACATCCGGGACATCATCGAACGGTTCGACGGCCCGCGGTTCGACTACGCCTCCCGCAATTTCTACGTGGAGTTCCTGGCGGCCATGGACGTCTACGAGAATCGGGAATCCTACTACGGGGACCTGACCCTCGATCCGCCCATGGCCCTGACCCGGGTGGAGATCCCGGACCACCTCAAGGCCGAGGCCCTGGAGGTCCACTGCGGCCTGCGCCTGGACGATGTCCGGAAGCTCAATCCGGCTCTCCACGCGTCGGTCTTCAAACCCGGGGGGGTGCTGCCCAAGAGCCACCGGCTCAACCTGCCGGCCGGAGAGGAGGAGCGGTTCCGGAAGGCCTATGCCGCCGTTCCCGACGACATGAAGCTCGCCTACGTCAAACAGAACCTGAAACACCGGGTTCGACGGCGCCAGACCCTCTCCGGGATCGCGGCCCGGTACAAGACCTCCGTGCGTTCCCTCATGCGGGCCAACGGTCTGACCAATCCCAGACGGATCCGGTCCGGCCAACTGCTGACCATTCCGGGCCGGTACGTGGCCGTGGCCGAAGGCGGGAAAACGGCGCGGGCGGCGGCCGGGCGGAAAGCCGCCAAGCCCGCCGCCCCGGAGGCGAAGTCCAAAAAGCACCGGGTGAGACGGGGGCAGACCCTGATCAGAATCGCCAGGCTGTACAACACGTCCCCCAGGGCCATCGCCAGCCTCAACGCCATCAAGAACCCACAGAAGATCTTCGCGGGCCAGATTCTCAAGATCCCCGAAGGGTAGCCGACACCGGGAACCGACGATGATGTACGAGGTGCGGCCGGTGCGTCGGCATACAGGGGAGCCCGAGCGCCGATGGTTCGTGGACGACCGGATGGACCTTCTGGTCTGGACGGGGGACGATGGCGGGATCGTGGGGTTTCAGCTCTGTTACGACCGGAACCGGAACCCCCATGCCCTGACCTGGCACCGGGAGCGGGGGTACGCCCACCATCGGATCGACCAGGGGGAGGGGCGGCCGGGCCGGCCCAAATCGATTCCCCTCCTGGTGGCCGACGGCCGGTTCCCCCGGGAGGCGGCCGGGGAATTCAGGCGCCGGAGCGCCGCCGTGGAGCGCCGGGTGGCCGACTTCGTTCTGGAAAAGTTGAGGACGTATCCCGGGGCGTCTCCGGGTTCCTGATTCGCGTCGAGAGGATCGGCCGCCAAACAGCGGTTCCGGATCTTCGACGATCACCATGAGGGCGGTTCTTTCAGAGGGGCGGGACTTGCGAATGGGGTTTATTCATCGGCTGTTGGGCGGGGAATCCGAGTGCGGGAAGGATCTGTCGGAGACCATCTGCGGCATCACCCACACGGGGAAGGTCCGGAAGGGGAACGAGGATTACTTCCTGATCCACGTGCAGAAAAAGCTGTTCATCGTCTCCGACGGCATGGGGGGCCACAACGCGGGCGAGGTCGCCTCCCTCAACGCCGTCCAGACCCTCAACCGGTCCCTCTCCGCCAAGCGGATTTCGGAGATCGCCGGAGACGTGGACCGGATCCGCGATGCGATGGTGACGAGCCTGGTGGAAGCCAACCGGACGGTACGGGGGCTGGCCAAGGGGGACCGGGGCCTTCGGGGCATGGGGTGCACCCTGGTGGCCGCCCTCATCGACGGAAACCGGCTCCACCTGTGCCACGTGGGCGATTCCCGGGCCTACCTCTCCAACCGGTCCGGCATCCGCCTGCTCACCACCGACCACAGCTACGTGATGAGCCTGGTGGCCGAGGGCCGCCTCACCATCGAGGAGGCCCGGGAGAGCCCCATCAAGAACGAATTGACCCAGGCCGTCGGCGCCATGAGCACCATCGAGCCCGACTTCGGCACCCATCGGCTCAAGAACCGGGACCGCCTCCTGCTCTGTTCGGACGGTCTCTGGGACATGCTGTCGGACAAGGTGATCCACGGGGTCCTCCGGGAGGCGTGCACCGCCAAGGGGGCCTGTGAGACGCTGGTCCGGAAGGCCAACGCGGCCGGGGGCAAGGACAACATCACGGCCGTGGTCGTGGAGCACCGGAAATAGAAACGCACCCGCCGTCCTCCACGGCCCGTCCCTCTTTTCGCCGGGGCGGGACCGAAGGAGCCCTCCCGTGACCTTCCTCCTCGTCTTCCTCTCCATCTACACGACGCTCCACCTCTACTTCTTTTTCCGCGTCAAGGCGCTGCTGCCCCCTTCCCCTTGGGCGTACGCGGGGACCGGCCTCTTCCTCGCCCTGATGATCGTCGCCCCCATCGGTGTCCACCTGGCCGAGAAGGCCGGACACGACCTGGCGGCGCGGATCACGGCGTGGATCGCCTTCTCC
This sequence comes from uncultured Desulfobacteraceae bacterium, assembly GCA_964431545.1. Lineage (GTDB taxonomy): Bacteria > Desulfobacterota > Desulfobacteria > Desulfobacterales > JAABSP01 > CAYSLC01. The sequence goes on from CAYSLC010000015.1 coordinate 18,577, forward strand.
TGGATGGGGATCCTCTTTCTGGCCGTGGTGGCGGGGCTACTGGTCCATCTGGCGGCGCTCGGGGCATGGGCCGTCGCGGCCCTGACGCCGGTGCGTCCGCCCCCCCTCGCCGGCCGGGCCGGGGCCGGGGTCACCCTGGCGATGGTGGCGCTTTTCATCGTTTACGGGAGATACGAAGCAGGACGGCTGGAGGTGACCCGTCTCACGGTCCCGACCGCCAAGCTGCCCGCCGGGACCGGGGTCCTGACCGTGGTCCAGATCTCCGACGTCCACCTGGGGCTGCTGGCCCGGGCCGGGCGGATGAGCCGGATCGTCGACCGGATCCGGGAGATCGGGCCCGATCTGCTGGTCTCCACCGGCGATTTCGTGGACGGCCGCCTCGCCGGCCTGCCGCACCTGGCCCGGGAGATGGCGGACCTCCGGGTCCCCCTGGGCAAGTACGCGGTAACGGGAAATCACGAGTTCTATCCGGGGTTGGAGGAATCCCTCCGGTTTCTCCGGTCGGCCGGGTTCCGGGTGCTCCGGAACGAGGGGGTTGCGGTGGCGGGACTGCTCAACATCGCGGGGGTGGATGATCCGGCGGTGGAGCCGGACCCGGACGAGGCGGAAATCTTCCGTTCCCTGGAAAACGGCCGGTTCACCCTCTACCTGAAGCACCGCCCCTCGGTGTCGCCGGAGACCCTCGGTCGGTTCGACCTCCAACTCTCGGGTCATGCCCACCGGGGACAGATCTACCCGTTCACCCACGTGGTGGCGCTGGAATACCCCCGGCTGGACGGCTGGTACGACCTCGGCAAGGGGGGCCGGCTCTACACGAGCCGGGGGACGGGCACCTGGGGCCCCCAGATCCGGATCCTCTCGCCGCCGGAGATCACGGTGATCCGCCTGGTTCCGGCTCCGGAGCCGGAGGGGGGACCCAGGGGGCCGGCCGGCGGGTGACGCCGACCGGCGGACGGGAGGTTATTCTCCGAAGATCTCCGAGGAGGGGAGCCGCGCATAGCCGTCGGGGATCTCGAAGGCGGCGTCCGGGATCGACCCCTCGTCCGCCTTCACCACCTCCTCCTTGTCCGGATAGCCGTACTGATCGTACTCAACCACCCGGAGGGGCCACCCCGTCCGGCGCAGACGGATCACCTTGGGGGAGGAGAGGGCCGCTTCATCGCTGTGGCCCAGGGCCGACTGGAAGGTCCGCATCATCTCCCCGAACCGGGCCACGTCGAAGGTGTCGGTGACGTCGATGTCCGCCGCGATCCACTCCTCCTTCCGCAGCTCTCCGTCGACCCAGATCTCGTATTTCCTCACCGCGTGGCCCAGGATGGTGTCGGTCTGGTTGGTTTCGGTCACCACCACCGTGGGCGGCGGCCCGCCGGTGTACCGGGCCGCCTGTTTCCGAAGGCTCTCCTCGATCTTCCGCCGCTTTTCCGGGGCGACCTCGGCCAACTGCTCCTGGAGCATCTCCTCGATGTTCTCCTTCGACATCTTCGCCTTGGAGGCGAATTCGTCGGGTGATCCGCGCCAGTAGGTCTTTTTTTCGGGGTTGGCAAAGGCGATGGTGTTCTGCTTCAGATCGAAGATCATCAGGTGGTCCGGGGCCTCGAACTTCATCCGGTCGTCCTGGAGGGTGGTGGTCTGTTTTTCGCCGCCGCTGTCGGTGACGAAGACCCATCCGGCGGATGCGTTCGCGGCAGCGGCCAGGATCAGGGAAACGGTGAGCAGGCAGGTTCGGATTCTCATGGGCTCCTCCTTCGGTTCGGTCCGTTCATGGGATCGATCTCCGTAAACGGGAGGGCGGGCATCTCCCCGCGCCTCCCGGTCGTGTTCCCGGATGTCGATGGTTCGGACGATAGTTTATCCCACGCCGCCGGAAATGTACAGGGGTTTGAACCGGATTCGGGCCGGGCGGCGGCGCGGGTTTTTATTTGATTTCTTCCCGCCGGTTCCTTATATTTGGGCTATATCTGGGTTCACGGGGGCGTCGTCCGACCGGGATTCCGCGGTGCCGCCCGGAACGTTTACGCAAGCCAAAGGAGGTGCAGCGGTGAGAAGAAAACGGGTAACCATGGGGGTCTTGGTTCTGATGGCGGTCTTTTTCACGGCCGCGTCGGCCTCGGCCGTTCTTCTGTCCATGAGCCAGTTCGGGATCCGGGTCCCCGCCAAGAACCTCTATTCGGCGGCCGGCAAGACGGCGAGCGGAACGATCGTCGATGTCTCCAAAGCCCGACTCGGGGCCGGGCTCACCCAGTCCCGGCAGGGGCAGCGGGTGGAGGTGACCTATCTGGGAAACGGCTGGGTCCAGGTGCGGAACCGGGTCACCGGTGAGCAGGTCAAGATCGAAGTCCGGGAGCCGCTGCCGGATCAGTTGCCGGCGGGCCGATAGACGTCGTCAAACCGCCACCTGGAGAACCGCGGCGGCGAACCGGTCATCGGGCGGATGATCGCGCCACGGCGGTTATCGTTTCAGGGAAGAGCCGAAAACCGGTCCAGAATCCGGTAAAGCTGAAGCAGCACGAGGTTTGAGCAGAGCAGGGCCAGGGCGAAGAGAACGAACCCCCGGCCGATCCATGCGGCCCCTTTTCCGGTCCGGACCCGGGTCTTCCGGAGCACCTTCATCCCCGGCGGCGGATACCGGCCGGCCCGGAGCACCCGGCGGCCCAGCAGCACGAAATAGACGGCGAAGGCCGCCGTGACCATGAGGTTGGCGATGATGAAGCCGGACAGGAGGTTTCGGATCCGCGCCACGGCCAGGACCGGGTCGGCTTCGGCCAGGGCCTCCACCGCCGCCAGCCGGGCGGAGACGAAATAGATCACCAGGCCCCCCGCCGCCGCCAGGATCAGCAGGAGCCACCCCATAATTCGACTCAGCCGGCGGTCGGCTGGGACGGTCGCGCCGTCCTCGGTCGAAGGGCCGCCGGCGGCCCTCGTCTCATCCCGATTCATCCAGGTACCGCCTCAGAGCATACAGACCGTCCGGGGTGAACCGCTCCGTTTCGGCCATGCGCAGAACGTGGTCGACGGGGAAAAAGGCGCCGCTCTCCACCTCCGATGCCTGAAGGACGATCCGCCCGTCGTGGACGCAGCTGTAGACCCGACCCCAGATGCGATTCTTCCCCTCCTGGTGGAAGAACTTGAAGCGGGGCCGGAGCGGGACCCCGTCGATGCCCAGTTCCTCGGCCAGCTCCCGGGCCGCGGATCGGTCGTAGGACTCCCCGGCCAGGACGACCCCTCCGGCGGCGACATCGTACCAGCCCGGATAGATGTCCTTGGCGCGGGTCCGCTTCTGGAGAAACAGTTCGCCGGCCGGGTTGAAGACCAGGATGAAGGTGGCCCGGTGGATCAGCCCCCTGGCCCGCATCTCGGACCGGGGGACGGCGCCGATCACCCGATCGTCCTCGTCCACCACCGCAACGATCTCCTCTTTCGCCATGCCGCTCCTTTCCGGTTCCGCCCGCCGGCGCCGATGGCCGGCCGGGCCGCCTATCCGCCGTTGAACTGGTACCCCCTGCCCCGGATGCTCGTAAAGAACCGGGGGGTTTTGGGATCCTCCTCGAAGTATTTCCGCAGCCGGACGATGAAGTTGTCCACGGTCCGGGTGGAGGTGAACCGGGAATAGCCCCACCCCACCTCCAGGAGGAGCTTTCTGGGCAACGGTTTGCCGGGGTTGTCGGCGAAGACCGCCAGAAGTTTGCGTTCCTGCTCCGTCAGCCGGATCCGTCCCACAACGGAATCGGCCTCCCCCGTCTCCAGGTCGACCCGGTTGGGGCCGAAGACGAGCACCTTGCCCGCCGACGGGGCCTCCCCGTCCGCCGTCGCGCCCTCCCCGTACCAGGCGGTCCGGGTCAGGAGCCGATCCACCCGCAAAAGGAGTTCCTCCAGCACGAAGGGCTTGGTCATGTAGTCGTCCACGCCGTGGGACAAGCCCTCCACCCGGTCCTCCACCGTGCTCTTGGCCGAAAGGATCAGGACCGGAAGCTTTTCGTCCTCGGCCCGGATTCTTTGGAGCATGGAGATCCCGTCCACCTCGGGCATCATCACGTCGAGGATGATCAGATCCGGCCGCCACGACCGCCATTTGTCCAGCCCCACGGCGCCGTCCCCGGCCACCTCCACCGTGTATCCCTGGAGGGAGAGGTTGAGGCGGAGCCCCTCGGCGATGTGGAGTTCGTCCTCGACGACCAGCACCTTTTTTCCGCAATGGCGGTCCTCGCTCATCCCTCCCCCCGGTTCCAGAACGGCGTGGCGTAGCGGTCCGGCAGGCAGAGGGTGAAGAGACTCCCTCTCCCGAGGCCCTCGCTCTTGGCCTTGAGCCGCGCCCCGTGGAGTTTGGCGATGCTCTGGGCCATGAACAGACCCAGGCCGCTGCCCCGTGCAACGCGGTTTTTCCCGCCTCCCGCCTGGTAGAACTTCCGGAAGATCTTTTTCAATTCCGTTTTGTCGATGCCGATTCCGTTGTCCTCGAAGGAGAGAAGAATCCGCCTCCGGCGGACGCCGAGGGTCACGGTGAGGGTGGGCCGCTTTGAGGTGTTGTACTTGACCGCGTTGGTGACCAGGTTCATGAGCAGCATATCGAAGAGGACCGGATCGATGGGGTAGAGCAGCGTCCGATCCTCGGGAAAACGGGTCGTCACCCGGCACTCCCCGAGGACGTGGGCGTTGCCCTCGAAAAAGCCTTCCACCACTTCCCGCAGATCTTTTCGGGCAAAGTTCCCCGTGAAGCTCTTGCTCTCGATTCGCGCCAGATCGAGAATGCTGTTGATGGTGTCGTTGAGGCGGAGGGTGTCGTGGATCATGTAGTCGATGTACTTCATCTGATTGTCCCGGGGGAGATCGTGTTTCCGGAAGGTCTCCAGATAGAGGCGCAGGGAGGTCACCGGGGTCTTGAGTTCATGGGTGAAATTGTTGATGAAGCTGTTCTGGAGCCGATAGAGCCGCAGGGTCTTCTGATTGTAGAGGAAGATGAGGAAGATCCCCAGCAGGATGAACCCCACCAGGATGGAGAGGACCATGATCACCAGCCAGGTCTCCGAGGCGAGCACCTGCTCCCGGTCGAGATCGAACTTCCGCATCAAGCTCGTCAGGCCGCTGCTGATCTCGATGTACCAGTAGATATAGAGGAACAGGGAGGTCACCAGGGCGGCGATGGAGCCCACGAAGATGACGATGGGGTGGAGGAGCCAGCGGGATTGGGGCATGATCTCGATTCGTACCGGCCCCTCGGACAAAGGGCCTTTTTTCTGTTGAAGGGATCTGAAGCCGGATCCGTCCGGACGGATCGATACAACCCGTTCAGAATATCCCATCTTCGGCTGAAAAACAACCGGACCAGGA